>CAYYUT010000174.1:0-7318 GCA_964474935.1 uncultured Spirochaetales bacterium | reverse complement strand
AGCCGAGCGCCAGCGCGCAGATCAGCGCGCGCTCGACGCCGTCCGCCCGGAGCCCCGGCCGGCGAACGCGGCGGAAGGAGTGGCGCGCGTGGAGCGTGTCGGCGTCGCGGACCATCGCCGGGCACGGTACGCGAAAGCCCACCCGCCGCCAAGCGAAGCGAAAGAGGAAGCGAAGCCCGGAGCAGTGACCGAACGCCCCCGCGCGAGCGCCTCAGACCCCGAGGTCGTCGGCGAAGACCTCGGGGAGCTCGGCCAGATCGAAGCGGTAGACGCGCCGGAAGGCCCGGTCGAGGCGCCGGCTCCGCAGCGTCTCGAGGGTCAGATCGCGCAGCTTCCGCTCGCCGTGGCGCCGCACCAGATGCTCGATCATGCCGTACGCTTGCAGGTAGGCGAGCCCGGCCTGGTTCGGCCCGAGATGCACGAAGCTCGGGGTCGACAGGGCACGGAGAGGCAGCAGCGCCCGGGCGCGCGCCGCGCGCTGGAGCGCCGAGAGCTCGGCCCCCGAGAGCAGTCGCTTTCCGACCGCCCTTGCCTCGAACCACTCGGCCACCCCCTCGTTGAACCAGCCCGGCAGTCCGACGGAAGGCGCCACGGCGTCGAAGGCCGCATGCACCAGCTCGTGGTGGAGGACACGCCGGAGATAGACGGTCACCTGGGTCTCACCCCGGATCCGGATCACGCCCTGGTAGAAGCCCGCCGCCGGAAAGCGGAAGAGCCCGCGGAACTGTTGATCGAACAGGCCGGGGTCGTAGATCACCACCGAGATCGGACGCCGCGGCCGCAGCCCGAGGAGCTCGTCGAGCTGGTCGTAGGCGCTCTCGAGGACGGCGAGCACGTCTCGCTCGAACCGCACCGAGCCGCCGAACCCGCCCCGGTGGTCGATGTCGACGTCCTGATACAGCACGAAATGGCTCGAGCGCCGCTCTTCGAACCTTCCGTCTGCGCCGTCGTCACGGGCCGCGGCGGGCGAGCCCACCCCGAGCGCAAGCAGGAGCATGGCCAGCCCCGTGACGAGCAAGCGGAGACGCGCCCGCCGGCGGCCCCGGTCGGCCGGTATCCCCTCCGTGTCCCGCACGGAGCGCGCGTCGAAGCCCGCCCTCATCGAGCCCTACCCCATCGGGTAGAGGATCTCCTTGGCGATCCGGTCGCATTCGGCGAGCGCATCGGGCGGAAGGTCGCGATCGGCGGCGGCGAGGCTCTCGTCGAGCTGGGCGACGTGGTTGGCGCCGACGAGGGTCGAGCCAACGAAATCGCGCGAGAGCGTCCAGGCCACCGAGAAGGTGACGGGCGACATGCCGCAGTCCGCTGCGAGCTTCGCCACCCGTTCGGTAGCGGCGAGCGTCTTCTCGTTGACGAAGCGTGCGGTCATGACCCGGGTGCGCTCGCTCCCGTCGCGATAGCGCTGGAAGCGCGCGCCCTCCGGAAAGGCACCCCCCTGGTACTTGCCCGAGAGCACTCCGCCCGCGATGGGGCTGTAGGGAAGGAGGCTCACGTCCTCGTTCTTGCAGACGGCGGCGAGCTCGTCGTCGAAGCGCCGGTTCAGGAGGCTGTAGTTGTTCTGGATCGTCTCGTAGCGGGGCAGACCGTGCACCTCGGACTTCCAGAGACTCTTGGTGAGACCGTAGGCGTTCTCGTTGCTGCACCCGACGGCGCGCACCTTTCCGGCCTCCACGACACGCTCGAGCCCCTCGAGGGTGTCCTCGATCGGAAGACCCCGATCGGGCCAGTGGGTCTGGTAGAGATCGATGTAGTCGGTGCCGAGCCGTCGGAGACTGCCCTCGACGGCGCGTTCGATCGAGAAGCGATCGAGACCGGTCTTGCCGTCCCGCACGGGTCCCTGGAACCAACCACGCCCGGGACCGGCGATCTTCGTGGCGACCATCACCGACTCGCGGCGATGGCTCCGCAGCCAGGTCCCGACGATCTCTTCGGTGCGGCCGGCGTACTTCCGGTCGGGGGGAACGGGGTAGATCTCGGCCGCGTCGAGGAAGTCGATGCCCGCGTCGTAGGCCCTGTCCATGATCTCGAGGCTCGCGGCCTCGTCGGCCATCGAGCCGAAGGTCATGGTGCCGAGCCCGATCTCCGAGACCACGAGGCCGGATCGTCCGAGTCGCCGAAATCGCATCGTCGTCCTCCCGCCACGAGAGCCTATCGCGATTCGGGCGGGCCGTCGGCGGCGGCCGATTCGGTCGCGGCACACCCGACGTCCGCCGGTTCCACGCCCCCGGGGTCGATCCTCCCCGGCCCCACGCCCGTGGAGTCGGGGTTGGCGGCTTCGGCGTCGACCGGCTCGATCGGCAGCCGCACCGCGATCCGCGTTCCGCGTCCGGGCTGCGAGTCGACGTCGAACGAGCCCCTGTGACGGCGAACGATCTCGTACGAGATGGCGAGCCCGAGGCCCGTGCCCTCGCCCACCGGCTTGGTGGTGAAGAACGGATCGAAGATGCGCTCGATGTGCTCGGCCGAGATCCCCGCGCCGTCGTCCTCGATCTCGGCGACCACCGCATCGGGCTCGGCGCGGGTCTCGATCCGGATCGTGCCACTCGCGTCGAGCGCCTGGGCCGCATTGATCAGAAGATTCAGGAACACCTGCTTGATCTCCTGCTGGGCGCACCACACCGGGGGGAGCTCGGCGTAGCGCCTCTCGACGCAGCCCAGACGTCGGATCTGGGGCGCTGCCACCCGCACCGCACCGTCGAGCAGGATGTTCAGGTCGACGAGCTCGCGACGGCCGCCCCCCGCGTGCGAGAAGCCCTTGATGTCCCGCACGAAGGCCACGGCGCGGTCGACCCCCTCGAGCGACTCGGCGACCAGTTCCTCGCCCTCGCTGGCGACCTCTTCGAGCTCGGGTCTCGCCGCGACGGCGACGTCCGACAGCCGCTTCCAGTGCGATGCGAGCAGGGTGAGGTTCGAGCGGATGAAGGCCATCGGATTGTTGATCTCGTGCGCGATGCTCGCGGCGAGCTCGCCCACCGCTGCGAGACGTCCCGACGTGATCAGGCGCGTGCGCAGATTCACCACCTCGGAGAGGTCGCGCACCGCCACGACCAGACCGATCCGGTGGCCACGACGGTCGCGGAGGGGGGTGGTGCCGATCGAGACCGGACGCGAGGCCCCGTCGTGGGTCTCGAGCAGGCACTCGTAGTCGCTCAGCTCGGGATCGAGGTCGTCTCCCAGGCTCGGCACGAACTCCTGGATCGATCGCCCCAGGATCTCCGAGACCCGGAGCCCGACCTGCTGTGCGAGCCCTTGATTGCACGAGCGCACGATCCCATCGAGATGGACGAACGCGACGCCGTCCCGCAGCGTCCCGAGGATCTCCTGGGCGAAGGCGCCGGGCGCGGCGAGCGAGTAGCCGTAGTAGGCGTAGTTGCCGCCGAGCACGAGTCCGAGGAAGGCGAACGACGCCGTGCCGATCCGCGGGGGATGGACGCCGAGCGACGGCAGCAGGACATCGGTGACGGTGGCCGAGACCATCGGAACCGCCACCGCGACCCCGACCCAGCGTCCCTGCTGTCGCTCCACCGGCGAGCGCAGCGCCCGCACCGCCCGGCGGGCGATCACTGCCCCGTAGCCGAGGTTTGCCAGCAGGAACGCGTAGAAGAACACAAAGCCCCAGCCGAACTCGTTGCTCCAACCCCAGGGTGTCGCCACCATGCCGGTGACGACCCAGGGGCTCGCCCAGGTGAGCACCACGAAGCCGAGCGACACGGCGTAGCCGACCCGCAGGATCTGGTCGGCGCGCGGGTCGCGGCGCGGCAGCAGGGCAGCGAGCATCGCCAGCGCGCTCGGTGCGAGGGGCGCCCAGCCGAGAGCCGATGCGCGAGCCCAGAAGAGAGCCGCCTCGGCGGTCTCGCGGGTGTTCCAGGCGAGCTCGCAGCCCGCCCAGAGGGCCACCCCGAGCATCGCGCGGCAGGCCGTCCGGTTGGTGGCATGGCCGGGATCGCGCGCCAGGAAGACGCAGGCGGCCGCCACCGAGCCGGTGAGTCCGGTCAGCGGCACGAGCAGATACAGATCGCTCACGTCTCGTGCCTCCGCCTCGGGATCCGTGCTTCTCCGGATGCGTTCGAGACGGCCCCCCCGACCGGTCGGGTCAGATGCCGCCCATCGTGAAGAACCGGACCGCCGCCTTGGCAGCCGAGCGGAGGAAGTTGGCGAAGGCCCGATTGAAGCCGCCGTCGTCGAGCGGAGGCGCCGCCGGGCACAGGCGCTCGTATCGGAGCGCCAGCCGTTCGACGTGGGCGCCCATGGCCTGCTCGTAGAGATCGTCGCCGCGTTCTCGCGCCAGCGATTCCCGGTACCGGAAGTGCGCCACCTGGTTGGTGAGCACGCGACACTCGTTGCGCTGGCGCGAGATCGTGCAGTCGAGCCCCTCGTCGGTCGGCGCGCCGGTCTCGTCGGTGGTGAAGATCGAGGGCAGCGCCGCGGTGGCCGCCTTCTGACCGAACTCGGTGTAGGGACCGTCCGAACCGGCCGGGCGGCACTCCTTGCGCGCCGCGGCCGGCCCGGCCGCGACGATCAGGACGAGGACGAGTGCGATCGAGAGCTGCTGCCGCATGGACCCTCCAGCCGCAGGGGCACCGGGCCTATCGGCAGGACGGGGCGCGGGATCAAGCCCCGCGGGGACCAATCTCGCCGACGGGCGGCGCTCGTCCGGGCGCGGGTGGCGATCGGACCGCTCTCGGGCGATGCGCTGGAGGGCTCAGACGCGGACGCCGACCGCCCGGCCCGGATCGTCGCAGCTCGCGGCGGAGATCGAGCGCGGCGTGGCGCCCGCGAACTGCGCCGGCTCGATCTGGAGCGTGGCGTGATCAATGCCAAAACGCGAGCCGAGGAGCCGATAGGCTGCCTCGAGCATCGCCGAAGGGTCGCTGCCCTCGCGGGCCACCAGATGGCAGGAGAGGCGGCGTTCGCCCGATCCCACCGTCCAGACGTGGAGATCGTGCACCCCGAAGACGTCCGGCAGCTTCCCCAGGCCGGCCTCGATCGCCTCGAGATCGAGTCCGCGGGGCGCCGCTTCCATGAGGACGTCCACGACGTCGCGCAGGAGCAGCCAGGCCGAATGGATCACGAGGGCGCTGATCAGTAGCGACGCCGCCGGGTCGGCCCACATCCAACCGAGCTGCCAGACGGCGAGGCCGGCGACGATGGCGCCGACGCTCCCGAGCGCGTCCGAGAGGAGATGGAGCCAGGCACCCCGCACGTTGAGATTCTGCGAGCGGCCGGCCCCGAGGATGGCCATGCCGGTCAGGCTCACCAGCAGACCACCCGTGGCGACGATCACGACCCCCGGTCCGAAGACGCTGGTGGGGGCCGACAGCCGCTCGAAGGCCTCGACCGAGATCAGGACCGCCGCGACCAGCAGCGCGGCACCCTGGGCAGCGGCCGCGAGCACCTCGGCCCGGGCCAGACCGAACGAGAAGCGGGGGCCCGAGGGCCGCGTGGCGAACCAGCTCGCGAGCAGCGCGAGACCGAGGGCGGCGGCGTCCGATGCCATGTGCCCGGCGTCGGCGAGGAGCGCCAACGAGCCGCTCCACAGCGCCCCGACGACCTCGGCCACCAGATAGGCCAGCACCAGAACGAGCGCCGCCGCAATGCGGCGCCGATCGGCGCCGCCGCTCCGCGCGCTGACGGTGGTGTGGGAGTGGTCGTGCATCGACGCGTGAGCCTAGCGCCCCATGCCAGGAGTTCGTCGGTCTCCGGTGGCCCCTGCGGGCCGCTACCGGTGGCGCCCCATCGACCTGCCCGTCGGGAGGCGACCGCTCAGAACCAGCGCATCACGCGGAACAGCAGCACCTCGAGCCCGATCACGAGACCGATCACCAGACAGACCACGAGGAAGCCCCATGGATGCTCGACGCCCGGGATCCCGCCGACGTTCACGCCGAGCAGCCCCGTCACGAAGCCGACCGGCAGGAAGATCCCCGCGACCAGCGAGAGCACGTACATGCGCCGGTTGAGCTGCTCGGCCAGCCGGCTGGCGAGCTCCTCCTGGATCACGGCGGCCCGCTAGCGGGCGGCCTCGAGATCTTCGACGTAGCGAAAGGTGCGATCGGCGATCTCGCGCAGTGCCACGTGGTGCCGCGGCGCGAGCCACGGGATCGGCTCCACCTGCAGACGCACGAAGGCCTCGCGCTGGGGCGACAGATAGCGACGCAGGATGATCGACTGACGGCGTACCTCCGCCAGCCGCCCCTGGATCTTGTGCGGCACCCCGGGCTCGCGCTGGTCGTCGGCCTCGAACCCGTCGATAGTCGCGTCGATGTTCGCCACCACGTCGGCCATCCGGTCGACCAGGCGATCAGCGAGCTGTACGACGAGATCGCCCGTGCTGGTCGGGCCACGTCCCTCGTCGATCGCGGCGCACAGATCGTCGACCGCAGCCAGCCGCCGGATGCGCACCGAGACGACCCGCGTCTCCTCGCACCAGAGTCGGATCGACACCATGTCGTCGGGCTCGGCGCCCGGATTCAGGTTCACACCGCGCAGGAGCAGCAGCGCGCCGTCCCGTGCGGGCACGCAACGCGGCCGGGTCTCGCTGGCGAGGAGCGCGCGGATGATCAACGGATCCACGCCACTCTGGTCGGCGAGCCAGCTCCGGGCCCGTTCGCTCTCGTAGTCGAGGTGCAACCAGAGGAGCCCATCGGCGGGACGCCAGGCGGCGACCGCGTCCCAGCCGTCGATCCGGCGACCGCGGCCCGTCCCGTCGAGTACGAAGGCATGGAAGATCCCGCCGGGCGCCTGCACCGCGTGGGCCTGGTCCGGCTCGTTCGTGTCGCTCGCCGCCAAGCCGCGTTCCTAGCGTCCTGGCTCGAGAGCTCGGCGTCCGTTCCGGTGGTCCGCTCGCACGGCTCGGAGCGCAGCGAGGGCCTGGCCTCCGGACGCTGGCAAGGCGCACGAGCGGGGCGTCGCGCTGCGACGCCGCCGGGAGCGGCAGGCTGCCAGCAGCCCGAGGACGCATCCGAATCCCGGCGAACTCGTGAAACGGGACACTAGACCCGCTCCGCGATCGCACCCGCGGTGCGGTGCGCCAGGGCCATCAGGGTGAACATCGGATTCACACCGGAACACTGGGGGAAGACGCCGGTGTCGGCCAGGTAGAGATTGTCGAGATCGTGGCAGCGACCGAGCTCGTCCACGACCCCCTGTCGCGGATCGCCGTGCATCCGGGTCGTGCAGAACACGTGATTGGCCGCCGTGACGATCGAGTTTCGCCCGATCGGACGATCGCGGAGCACCTGCGCCTCTACGAGCGAGTGCATCTCTTCGGGCAGTCCGTGCACACCGGGCATGATCTTGCGGGCGCCGGCGTCGAAGA
>CAYYUT010000173.1:0-7322 GCA_964474935.1 uncultured Spirochaetales bacterium | reverse complement strand
GACCAAGAAAAACCCAACAATTCGCGAACCGCCCCACCGGCGCCCCCGCCCCCCCGGCCCGGCATCTGGCCATCAGCGCCGGCGCGCCCTCCGGACGGCCCTAGCG
The DNA here is from genome assembly GCA_964474935.1 of uncultured Spirochaetales bacterium. GTDB lineage: Bacteria > Myxococcota_A > UBA9160 > UBA9160 > JAFDDA01 > CAYYUT01. The sequence goes on along the minus strand of CAYYUT010000173.1, from coordinate 7,216 downwards.
GAGGCTCGCGGCGCGGGGCCGACGGGCCGAGGGCTGGGAACCGGCGAGCGGCTCGATCGGGCCGGGGTGCTTCGAGAACGCTCGTAACCCCGGCGCTCGAGCCGGAATCCGACCGGCATGAGCATCGATCCCCACCCGGACATCCGAAGGGACCCCGCCGTTCTCTCACCTCGGGCACCGGTGGACGCCAGCGCGGCGACCCCGATGGATCCCTCATCGGTGCCGCTCGATCTGGACCTCGCCCGCGCCGAGCTCGCCGGCGCCAGCGCCCGGGAGGTCGTCGCGTGGGCCGCCGATCGCTTCGGATCCGGCCTGGTCGTCTCGACGAGCTTCGGGATCCACTCGGCCGCCATGCTCCATCTCGCGACCTCGGTCGTCCCGCGCATCCCGGTCGTCTGGGTCGACACGGGCTATCTCCCGGCCGAGACCTACCGCTTCGCCGAGGACCTCGAACGTCGGCTCGGCCTGAATCTCCACGTCGTGCAGTCGCCGATCAGTCCGGCACGGATGGAAGCCGTCCACGGTCGTCTCTGGGAGACCGGCGACCCGGCCGACCTCGACCGCTACCACCGCATGCGGAAGATCGAGCCGATGCAGCGCGCCCTGCGCGAGCTCGGAGCCACCGCCTGGCTGGCAGGTCTCCGGGCCGATCAGACCGACTTCCGTCGCTCGCTCTCGGTGATCGAGGCGCAGCGTCGCGTCTTCAAGCTCTCGCCCATCCTCGAATGGTCGACGCGCGACGTCCATCGCTACCTGGTCGAGCACGGGCTTCCCACCCACCCCCTGTTCGACCAGGGATACGCCACGGTGGGCGACTGGCACTCGAGCCGTCCGGTCACGGCCGACGATGCCCACGAGCGCGACACGCGCTTCGGGGGCCGGCGGCAGGAATGCGGCCTGCATCTGTCGGAGGACGCGGACCAGAGCCTCCAGTCGAGCAGCCTCTAGCTCCGGCGCGAGGCCGCGCGCCCCTAGCGAAGCTCGATGGTGCCCTGGACCGAGACACGGACGCTGGACCGCCCGGCCTCGACTTCCGGAGCGGCGACGCTCTCACTCATCATCTGGACGCGCGATCGCTGCATCGGGACGGGACGCGGCCCCGAGCCGTCGGTCGCGATCGAGAGGTGCACCAGCTTGTGGGCGGTCACGCCGAGCTGGGTGCGCACGATCGCGGCTCGCGTCTCGAAGGCGGCGAGCGCTTCGGCGATGAGCTCGTTCTCGACCTCGCGGCGCCGCTCGTCCGAGACCTGGAAGGTGAGACCGCGTACGGTCAGCTTCTCCTGGAGCTCGCCGATCAGCTCCGTCACGGCCTCGGCGTCGCGCGAATCGAGCCGCAGCTCCTGCTGGGCTCGCCAACGATCGATGCGGCCATCGCGCTGGATCGGGAAGGTGCGATAGCCCCCGCTCTCGACGGACACGTTCTCGGCGCGGCGCGCCCGATCGAGCGCCCAAGCCATGGTCTCGTTCACCCGGTCGGCCAGACGGTCGGGACGCTGGTCCTCGAGCTCCACCGCCAGCGTGGCAACGATCTCGTCGTTGGCGACCTCGCGCGAGCTCTCGGCCGCGAACGAGACGCGATCGAAGCGCTCGGCCTCGTCGGCCGACGCGGAGCCGGGCGCGAGCGAGGCCAGCGCGATCGGGATGGAGAGGGCGAGCACCGAGCAGGACCGAGCGCGCAGCCTTCGAGCGGCGTGGCGGCCGACCGGATCGTCCTCACCGCGGCGTTCGACACGGCGCGCGCGGGCGCCGTGAAGGCGATGGCGTCCTCCAGGGGGGCGCGAGGCGTCGCGATCGGGGTCCGTGCACGGGTCTTGGCTGGTTCGTCGCATCGGGGTTCCTCCTGTCCCGCCTCGTGGCGGTGTTCATCACGCGATGAGCCGCGAGGCCCCAGGGTGCCCGACCCCCAGGCCGCCCGTCACGCCGAGGCGCAGCGGGGGCCAAGTCGGCACCCGGGCCGATCCGAGCGTCCGGGCGAGAGCCGGGGGCCCGACCCCAGCGACCGCGGAGCCGGGTCCGCGGAGCGGCGCCCTCCTGGGGGGAACACCCGACGGCGCCGACCCCGCGTTGTCGTACCCTTCGACCGCGTGCGGTGACCGGCCCCGGCGTCTTCCCCGCGGTCGGCCCCGCTCCGCGCCACACCGGCTCCGGGGAGGGGCATGGCGCTCGTCCCCGGAGCTTGGCGCAGCCCCGCGCCGGGCGAGCCCCGCTGCCAGGCCGCTTTCCCGGCTCCCGACCGCCGACCCCGCCTCGGTCTTCCCGCCGCCACCGATCTCACGGCGGGCGCGGGGGGCCATCGATCCGGGGCATCCGAAGGACCCACGTGGATGACGGGAGGGCGAAGCGCGCCCGCCTCGCGGCCCCGAAAAGCCTGTCTGCTGATCTCGAACCCGGCGATCCCGCGATGGTTGCGCCCGGGCGCCCCGCGCGAGATGCGCTCCAAGGGGCCCGAGAATAAAGGCCCGGAGTGACCTCACGATCGCTCCGGGCCTCCCTGGGAAGGGGATGTTTGGTTAGTCATGGATAGAGTGGCCGCGCCGACGAAGAGGTGTCACGAACGGGCGCATTTTCCGGTGAATCAGGGCTGACCACGCCTTCCGGTGCGACCCTGCCTAGGCCCTGCGGCCGCCGGAGGCGGAGCCAGGGCGCCCGCGGCGCCGCGTGGGGAGCCAGAGCAGCCCGACGCCGAGGGCCAGGAGAGGCCCGATCCCGACGGCGCAGCCCACGTCGCCCTCGGAGTTCCGGCTGGCGGTCTGGCACTCGGGATCCGGGAGGTAGACGCCGCCCGGCGGAGGCGCGAGACCGACCGAGGCGCCGCCGTCGAAGTCGATCCGACCATCCGGCGTGAGCTCGTTGGCGAGACCGTCCTGGCACTGGGGATTCTCGAGCAGCCCGTCGGGGCCTCCACAGCCGGGATCGGCGGAATCGGCGACCCCGTCGCCGTCGTTGTCGATCCCGTCGTCGCAGACGAGCAGCTCCGACTGCTCCGATTCGTCGCCTTCTGCGTCGCATCCGGGGTCGGCCATGTCGGCGACCCCGTCGCCGTCGTTGTCGAGGCCGTCCGAGCAGGCCGGAGGCGCCAGCCAGGCGAGCGCGGCGTCGATCTGGATGCGGGTCGTGTTCGCGTCGGTGGTGCCACTGACGGGTGCCCCCGTGAGTTCGAGCGCCGCGAGCACATCGTCGATGCTCGCCGTGGGTGCCGCCTGACGAAGCAGGGCGAAGGCGCCCGCCACGTGGGGCGCGGCCATCGACGTGCCGTCGGCGTTCACGTACTGGCTCGACCCGAAGAAGGGTGCCGTCGGCGCCCGGATCTTCACCCCGGGCGCCCACAAGGAGAGGAACGAGACCGAGTTCGAGAACGAGGCGATCCCATCGTTGTCGTTCACGGCGCCCACGCTGACCACCCCGCTCACGCAGGCCGGCCAGCTGATGCCGTCGTCGTGGCCACCGTTGCCGGCCGACGACACCACGGGAATCCCCTCACCGCGGAGTGCGGCAATCACCAGGGTGATCGGCTGATTGACCAGATCGCACAGGCCCTGGCTCGAGTACAGGCCGGAGCCGAGGCTCATGTTCACGGCCGCGATCGCGTGCTCGAAACGAAGCGCGTCGAGGACGTGCTCGAGCGCCGCGAGCTGGTCACTCCGGTTGGCCAACGGACAGGGGCTGTCGTTGGGGCTCGATCCACAGGCCCCGCCCTCGTACTCCGAGAACACCTGGATCGGGATCAGGCCCGCTCCGCGCGCCACGCCCGGAAAGCTCGATCCCGCCCCGCCCGCGATTCCGGCCACGTGGGTTCCGTGGAAGCAGGCGTCGTCGTATTCGCAGTAGACCGACGCGCCGGGGCCGAACTTCTCGGTGAGCTCGTCCGGACAGTCGCCTCCCGGATCCCCATCCCCCGGCTGGCCCGAGGCGAAGCAGGCCTCCGCCACGATCTGGCCGTCGAAGTTGGGGTGGCTGGCGTCGATGCCGGTGTCGAGCACGACGATCGCCTGTCCGGTTCCGTCGAAGCCGAGGTCCCAGGCGTCGTCGGCGCCCACGGCCGCCACGCTGCCGTCGAGATGGGGCGCCGAGGGGACGTCCTCGATCACGTGGAGCACCCGGTCGGAGCGGTCGAGTCGTTCGAGGGTTCCGAGATCGGCATCGAGGGCGAGGTACGGAATGCTGCGGTAGCTCCGGAGCCGCCGGTAGCCCGACCCGGCGAGCGCCCGGCGCACCCGCTGCTGCGCGCGAGCGATTCGCTCGCGCTGACGGGTCCGGATGGCGCCGGGCGGGAGCACGGGGACGACGAGCTCGTCGAGCCGAACGATCACCCGCACCGGGCCTTCGCGCGCCGCCCGCTCGAGGAGCGCTGTGGGCACGGCGCCCTCCGCGCTCGCCGGCATCGGGACGAGCGCCAGAAGCAGGCTCGCGGCCAGCCCACGCCAACCGGTGCGCTCGTTGGTGCGCTCGTTGGTGCGCTCGTTGGCGCGTCTTCTCCACTGCCAGCTCGCCCGGTTCCGCATCCTCGTCCTGCCGGTGCGCGAGGTCCGCTCGCCGACGAACCCCGGCGAGGCTGCGCGCAGCTCCACCAGCAGGTCGGGCAGGTCGGCCTGGCCCGACACAAGGCGAGGCGATCGACCCACGCCCTGCTCGCCGATGAACCTTCGCTTCGCGTGGAGAGGTAGCAGAAAGCGGACGGAACGTGGCGTCCTGCCGGTTCGGTGTCGCGCAGCTTTCCCCTTGAGTTGATTGAGGTTTCGGCCGATTCAGGGGTTGGTTTTTCTCCGGAGATCGTGTGCCCCGACCGGTCGGTCAACGCGCGGGATGGACGCTCGCGCTCGCCATCGCCTCGCTCGCCGCGGGTGCCGTCCTCTCGGGGGTGGGCATCCGCGCGCAGCGTCTGGCGGAAGACACGCTGCTGCGACTCGCCCACCGGGTCGCCACCCCGAGCGCGGCCGGTTCTGCCGAGCTCGCGATCGTCGCGATCGACCCGGTCAGCCTGAGGGCGGTGGGAGAATGGCCCTGGCCGCGCGAACGCTACGCCGACGCCCTGCGGGCGCTCGACGCAGCCGGCGCCGCGGTGATCGCCTTCGACATCGACTTCTCGACCCCCTCGGAGCCGGCCTCGGACGCCGCCTTCACAGCCGCCGTCGCCGATTCGGGTCGCGTGGTGTTGGCCACCTTCCGGCAGACCCGCGAGCTTCCGGGCGGGGTCGAGATCGAGATCGCCAACCGACCGCTCCCCGCGCTCACCGAGGCGGCCGCCGCGGTCGGCAGCGTCCTGCTCCAGCTCGACGCCGACGGCGTCGCGCGCCGGCTGAGCCGCTCGGTCTCGATCGCCGAGCGGCCCACGCCGTCGCTCGCCGAGGTGGCGATCTCGTTGGCGTACGGCGAGCCGACCGGCGCGCACGGTTCGGGCGACCTGGTGATCGACTATCGGCGCGCGGCGCCCGCGATCCCCGAGATCCCGATCATCGACGTCCTCGATGGCCGCTTCGATCCCGAGCGTGTCGCGGGCCGCGTGGTCCTGGTCGGGGCGACGGCTGCCGAGTTCCAGGACCTCTGGAGCACTCCGCTCGGCCCGGCGCGTCCTGGGGTCTGGATCCAGGCGGTGGCCGCTCGCACGCTCGCCGCCGAACGCACCGGGCAGCCGGTGCTGACCCACGCCTCGCCGGCGGGCCGGATCGCGCTCGCCCTGCTGCTCTCGCTGCTGGCCGCGAACATCGGCATCCATCTCCACGGCCGTCGCGTGGTGGCACTCGCGCTGCTGGCCCTGGGGGTGGTGGCGGGCGCGTTCGGTCTGCTCGTCACCCGCGGCCTGCTCGTGGAGCCGGTGGTGCCGCTCGCCGTGATCGGGTTGCACTACGTCGCGGGACTCGAGGGTCTGCGCCGGGCCTTCGGCGAGCGGCTCGCACAGCGCGAGCTCTCGCTCGCCACCCTCTTCCGCGTGGGCGAATCGACCGTGCGCCCGGGCTCGAGCAACGATCTCGAGGTGGGCCTCGCGCTCCTCGGTGACGTGGTCGATGCGAGCGGCGTCGCGCTGCTCCGGGCCTCGGGGCGGGGAGAGCTCGACGGGCGCCGACTCGAATGGCGCCGGCGCGGCGCAGGGCCGGTGGGGGATGCCGCCACGGCCGCCCACTGTCTCGAGGAAGGCGATCTCCAGATCTTCGAGGGCGTCGTGCCGGGCTCGGGGCGCTCGGGTGTGGCCGTCTACACGCCGCTCGTGGCCGGCGACGAAGCCGTGGGTGTCCTGGTCGTCGAGCGCGACGGGAGCGAGCCGCTCGACGACACCGCGCTCCGGACCATCGCCACCGTCGGAACCCAGCTCGCACTCTCCGCCCAGAACCTGAGGCTCGTCGATCGACTGCGCGCCACGCTCGACTCTTCCGTCGAAGCCGTGGCCACGGCGATCGAGGCCCGCGACGGGTACACCGAGTCGCACTGCCGGCGTCTCGCGATCTTCTCGGCCCGGGTGGGCGAACGGCTCGGACTCGCCCCCGACGAGATCGAAGCCCTGCGCCTCGGGGCGTTGCTCCACGACGTGGGCAAGATCGGGATCCGCGACGCCATCCTGCTCAAGCCCGGCCGCTTCACCCCGGAGGAGCGCTCCGAGATGGAACGCCACGCGGTGATCGGCCACCACATCATCTCGGGCATCGTCCACCTCGGCGAGACCACCCGCCAGTGCGTCCGACATCACCACGAGCGCTGGGACGGCCAGGGGTACCCCGACCGGCTCGCGGGCGAGGACATCCCGCTCGGGGCCCGGATCGTCTCGGTGGTCGACGTCTGGGACGCGCTCTCGACCGCACGCCCCTACAAGCCCGCCATGCCCCAGGAGAAGGTGCGGTCGATCCTGGTGAAGGACCGCGGCACGCATTTCGATCCGACCATCGTCGATCTCTTCCTCCAGGTCCTCGACGAGGAGGGCGACGAGATGCTCGCCCTGCTCGAAGACTGGCAGGAGAGCCCGTGAGCGCAGCGATGCGATTCCTGCGCGCGATGCTGGTCGTCGCGGTGCTCGGCGCCGCCGGGCCCGGGGTGGCCGAGCCCGGCCCGGGGGACGCCCTGGCGCGGCTCGAGGCCGCCGTGGCCGACCACCCCGACGATCCCGATCTGGCCTGGGCGCTGGCAGCCGAGCTCGAACGCCGGGGACGCCTGATCCGAGCCGAGCAGGTCCTGCTCGACCTGATCGAGCGTTGGCCGGGACACCGGCGGGACGCCTGGCTCGCGCTCG
>CAYYUT010000172.1:0-7334 GCA_964474935.1 uncultured Spirochaetales bacterium | reverse complement strand
CGGAGCTCACCGGGTTGGCTCCGATCTGGCGTAGGCCAGATCGGCCGCGCAGCGATTGCGGGAGGTGCGGGGGGCTCGACACATACGATTCGTCCTCCGTGATGTCGCTTGACATCCCCTCCGAACCGGAGTGGGATGTGGGCATCGCGTCATCCGAGGAGGGTCCCATGGCATCGAGCACCGAGCTGCTTCGAGCGATCACCCCTGTTCTCGACCGGATCTCGCTCGGCGAGAGCGCACGCGGCGTAGCCCGGTCGGCTGCGGCCCTGACCCTGCGCAACCGCTCCGAAGCGGAGCTCGCTGCGAGCCTGCGCGACTTCCTCCGCGAGACCCTCGCCGAGTTCCCCTGGTGCATCCGCATCGAGGACTGGACGGGCGAGCGCTACGCGGTGGGAGGCCAGACCGCGCACTGGAGCGGGCTCGACGCTCTCGAGATGACCCTCACGCCCGAAGCCGGCCACGATCTCCTGGCACTCGACGTGATGCGCTTCCTCGAGCGCTTCGTCGACGGCGAGGTCCAGCTCGTCGGCAACCTCTACCTGCTTCCCGAGATCAGCCAGTGGGCGCGCCTCGCCCTCAAGCCCTGGGAGGTCGTCGCCAACCGCGCGCGCAACCTGCTCTTCCAGAACCCGGCCGCCGCACGCTCGAGCGTCAAGAGCCACTATGACATCGCCGAGGAGGCGCTCTTCTATCTCGACCGCGCCTACCGCAGCTACTCGTGCGCGATCTTCGAGGAGCCGAGCCGGATCGATCGGTCCGAGCTGCTCCGCGCGGGAAGCGGCGAGCACGACGACTTCGACTCGCTCGAGAAGGCGCAGTGGCGGAAGTTCGCGCACGCGGCCGACTACCTGGCTCCGGCGTCCCACGAGATGGTGCTCGACGTCGGGTGCGGTTACCCCGGCTTCCTGATGGTGATGATGGACCGGCATCCGTGTCGTCGGGTCGTGGGCTGGACGCACTCCGCGAATCAGGTGCGCGAGGGCCGCAAGATGCTCGTAGGCCACGATCCGGCACGCTATGCGCTACACGAGGGCGACTACCGCTCCGACCCCGGCCTCTACGACCACATCCACTCGACCGGAATGATCTCGCACGTGGGCCCGCCCGGCCCGGAGAGCGGACTCGTGAACTACACCCGCGAGGTCCGGCGCCGCATCAAGACCGGCGGGCGCTACGTCCACCACGCGCTCATGACGGCATGGACCGGCAAGCCGCTCTTCGATCAGCTCGGCCCGGCCTTCAACCGGCGCTACGTCTGGCCTGGCTTCTACTGGTACACCCTCGGAGATCACGTCGAAGCGCTCGAAGAGAACGGCTTCCAGGTGGTCCAGGTGCTCAACCTGACCCCCCACTACGCCAAGACCACCGCCGCCTGGTACGAGCGCCTGATGTCCGACACCGAGCGCTTCGTCCGGCACGCGGGCGCCCCGACCCTGCGCGCCTGGCAGGTGTTCCTGGCCGGTGTGACGGGCGCCTACCTGAGCCGCCACGTGCACTGTTATCGCCTCCTCTGCGAGGCGGTCGACGCCCAGCATCCGTCGGTCGCAGGGTCCGACCCCTGCGGACACCCCGCCGCCCGCATTCCGATCGGCTGACGCACGAGGCGGGCGCGGCGGGATCCGTGGCATCCGTGCGATCGGCCATCGTTCACGCGCACGTCATCCGCGACCCACCGGGACGACGCCCGCATCGGCTTGCCGGCATGGGCAGATTGGCTAATGAGGCGAGGCCCTTCGCGCTGGGCCGGGTGTGCGTTCGAGGCGTCGCTCCGGTCCCTGGGTCGCGCGACCGGTACGCCGATCGGGGAGACATGTCCCAGACAGATCGAGAGTCCGATGCCTCGCGACCCGGGGATGACGTCGCGCCGGCGGACGTCGACGAAGGCTCTCGGGACGTGAGGGATGGATCCGGCGGGACGACGCCGCCCCGGGTCGGAACTCAGGCCGCCCCGCAGCCACGAACCCGGGCTTCGGGCGAAGCCGCCTCGTCTGCAGCGTCCGCGAGATTGAAGCGTCTCGCCGCGGAGGCGCGCGCCCGGGTCGAGACGCTCCGACGGCACCCGTCGTCGGACGACACCGTGGAGTGGCGAGAGCTCCTCGAGGCGCTCGATGGCCACCGCGCCGAGCTCGAGCGCGAGCACCGGGAGCTGCGCGACGCGCAGACGCGCGGGAACTCGATCGCGTCGCGCTTCTCGCCGGTGTTCGAGCAGGCCCCGGTCGCCTACCTCGTTCTCGACCGCAGCGGGCACGTCCAGGCGATGAACCGAAGCGCCGAGTCCATGCTCGGCATCGATCGCGTCGCCTTGATCGGGCGTCGGTTCGGCGCGCACGTCGTGCCGACCTCGCTCACCGACTTCAGGGAGCACCTGGCCTGCTTGCGCGAGGGAGGCCCCGTGCGGCCTGTCGAGATCGGGATCTCGGCGATGCCGAACCGACCCGTGGTCCACGCGCGGCTCCAGAGCCAGCTGGTCGTGAGCGAGGACGGCTCCCGCGAGGAGGCGCTGCTCGCCCTGATCGATCTGACGCAACGCTGGCAGATCGAGGAGGCCCTGCGAGAGAGCGAATCACGCCTGCGGAGCATCCTCGAGCTTGCTCCCGTGGCCGTCGCACTCTGCGATCCGGAAGACCGCGTGCGCGAGCTGAACCCTGCGATGGAACGCTTCACGGGGCTGGATCGGCAGCAGCTGCTCGGCGCAGAAGCCACGGGGCTACTGCACGGCGACCGGGCGGGCGGCGAACGGACACGCGTGGCCGGGCTGCGGCGCCGTCGGAGCGGGAGCCTCGTGGCGCGCGTCGAGCTCGAACGTTCCGATGGCCAGCGGATGCTGGGACTCCAGACCACCACGCCGGTCCCGGCGCGCAACGGAGAAGGTGTGGGCCTGCTCCACACGATCGAGGACGTCACCGAGACATCGCAGCTTCGCACGGAGCGCCGCGCCATCCTCGGCGAGCTTCGCACGGCCCAGGAGAGCAAGATGCTCTCCCTGGGTCGACTCGCGGGCGGTATCGCCCACGACTTCAACAACATGCTGGCCGTGATCCGGTCGGCCGTCGATGCCGCCGAGCCGGACCTCGGACCCGCCGAGCTCACCGAATGCCTCGACGACATCCGGGCGGCCTCACAACGGGCGACCGATCTGGTCCACGGCATCCTCGCGTTCTCGCGGCAGGAGGAACCGATCCTCAAGCCCACCGACCTGAGGGCGCTCGTCCACGAGAGCGTCGCCTTCCTTCGCTCGGCCCTGCCCCGCAGCATCGATCTCCGGCTCGGGGTCGAGGATCGATTGCTCCCGGTGATGGCCGATCCCACCCAGATCCAGCAGGTGATCCTGAATCTGGGATCGAACGCGCGGGACGCGGTGTCGGAGTGCGGCGGGACCATCAGGGTCGAGGCCCGCCGGATGACGCTCGACGGGACATATCTCTCGCTGGCACCCGGAGACTACGTCCGCCTCACCGTCTCGGACGACGGGGTCGGGATGCCGGCCGAGATCCGCAGCCGGATCTTCGATCCGTTCTTCACGACACGCGGCGAGAGCGGCTGCGGACTGGGCCTGTCGATCGTCGACGGCATCGTGCGAAGCCACGGCGGTCGCGTCGAGGTGCGGAGCGAGCCCGGCGAGGGCGCCTGCTTCGATGTGTGGCTCCCGCTCGCCGAGGCGTCCGCTCCCGAGGGCGACCCGCCGAAGCAGGCGCGCCAGCTCCCGCGAGCCCGGATCCTGCTCGTCGACGACGAGCCGCTCCATGCCACCGCCTTCGCGCGCCTGCTGCGCCGCATGGGATTCGAAGTCGATGGCCAGACCGATCCGGGAGTCGCCCTCGAACGTTTCACGGCCCGTCCGGGTGCGTACGATCTCGTGATCTCGGACTACACCATGCCGGGTATGAACGGCGTGGCCCTCGCTCGCGCGCTGCGGGCGCTGCGCGGCGATCTTCCAGTCGTGCTGCTCACCGGATTCACGGCGCAGGTGTCGGAGGGCGAGATCGACCAGCTCGCAGTGCCCCTGCTCGCCAAGCCGACGAGCCGCGACCGGCTCCTCGAAGTGCTCGGTCAGGCCCTGCGCGAGCCATCGGCGCACGCTGCCGCTTCCCCGACGGTCGCCGAACGGCCGCACCGCGAGACCCACCGGCCCGCGGCCACGCGCGCACCGGATCAGACCAGCTCGAGTACCTGACGCAGCGTCTCGATGCGGCGGGCTCCCTCGATGCGATATCCGACGAAATCGACTCCCGCGGCCGACGCGGCCTCACGGTCGAAGCGCGAGTCGCCCACCAGGAACGACGCGCGCCGGTCGATGCCGAGCGTCTCGAGCGCGAGCGTCACGAGGTCCGGGGCCGGCTTGGAACGGAACCCGGCGCGTTTTCCGACGATCGCATCCGGAGCCAGCGCGATCGAAGCGAGCGTGGCCCGTGCGAGGGCGTCCTCGGTGTTCGTCACGATCGCCGTACGGATGCCCTTCCGCCGGAGCGAGTCGAGGGTGCCGGCGGCCTCGGGATCCACCGACAGGTGCTTCCGGTGGTCCAGGAAGTGATCGCGGAAGTAGGTTTCCAGCACCTCGATCGGGGTGCCCGGAAAGAACCGGTCGCGATCCGCCTCCACGCCCTGGCCGAAGCTCGGCTCGAACGCGTCGCGCGAGATCGGCTCGAATCCCAGGCTGCGGGCGGCACCGTCCAGCAGGTGGAACCACACCTCGCGTGAGTCGATCAACACCCCGTCCAGATCGAAGAGCACCGCCTGGAGCATCGGAATAGGGTATAGAGGTCAGGAGCCGGCTGCCCGCCGGAGCGGAGGCGCGCCCTTGGAAGCGGAATCGGAGCAGCCAGGGGAGCCGATCCCCAACCCCCTGGCCGCGAGCGCCGCCCCGCGGCTCAGCGTCGTGCGCAAGGCCAACTTCGGTTCCGGCGATCTCACGGTGAACACCGTCCTCGTCTCGCTCTCGAACGTCTACACCGCCTACATCCAGATCGAGATCGCCGAGCTCAACCCGTTCCTGGCGGGCCTGGTGCCCCTCGTCGGACGCGTGGTCGACGCGGTGACCGACCCCTTGATGGGCCGCCTCTCCGACCACACCCGCTCGCGCTGGGGGCGTCGCCGTCCGTACTTCCTGCTCGGAGCGATTCCCTTCGGACTCTCGTTCGCCCTGTTGTGGACGCCATCTCCCTTCCCGTCGCAGGAAGGCAAGTTCGTCTACTACGCCTTCGTCTACATCCTCGTGAGCCTCTCGATCACCGTCGTCTCGGTGCCGTATCTCTCACTGATGCCCGAGATGGCCATCGACTACGACGAGCGGACCTCGCTCAACGCGTTCCGGAACGGCGGCTCCCTGCTCGGAATCTTCGTGGCGATCATGCTCCGGCCCGTCGCAGGCCTGTTCGGAGAGGGTCTGGCGAGCTTCACGGCCGCCGGGATGTTGTTCGGAGTGCTGGTCGCGGTTCCGTGGCTCTTCGTGTTCCGCGCGTCCTTCGAGCGTCCCGAGTTCCAACGCGAGACCCGGATCCCGACGCTCGAGGGACTCAGGATCCTCTGGCGCAACCAGACCTACCTGCGATTGATGGCGCTCTATCTGGCTGGGCGCGTCGCGATGGATCTCGTGGGTCCGCTGCTGATCCTCTACTTCACACACGTGCTCGGCCGCTCCGGCGACTTCGAGATCGCCATGGGCGTGTTCGTGCTCGGGAACATCGTCTCCCTGCCCTTCTGGCTCTGGATCTCGAGGCGTCAGGACAAGGCCACCAGCTTCGTGATCGGAGCGCTCTGGTGGATGTCCGGGAACATGATCTTCTTCTTCATCGAGCCCGACTGGCCCCGCTGGGTCGGACTCCTGTTCGCGTTCCTGATCGGCCTCGGTTTCGCCGCGGCCGATCTCATGCCGTGGGCGATGATCGGCGACGTGGTCGACGAGGACGATCTCCGTACGAACGAGCGACGCGAAGGCCTGTACAACGGCTTCTTCACGTTCCTGCGCAAGATCGCCGGCGCCATCGGAGTCTTCCTCGCGCTCACGATCCTGGGCTTCGCGGGGCTGAAGGAGGGCAAGGACGTGGTGCAGCCGGAGAGCGCGATCAGCGCGATCCGTTGGCTGACGGCGCTCGGTCCCTCCGCATTCATCGCGCTCGGAGCGTGGCTCACCCGGGGCTATCCGCTCACCCGCGCCCGGCACGAGGAGATCCTGTCGGAGCTGGCGGCACGCGATGCGGTTCCGGCCGACGCGATCGGCCGATCGAGGTCCTCCGATGCGGACGGGGGCTAGTGGCCCGACGGCTCGCGCGGGATGGCGAGCCCTGCCTGGCCGATCACGTCGTGCACGAGGCGCGGGACGGCGGGCTCGGCCTGCAGGGTGAGATGGCCTCCCTGGTACCAGACCATCCGGGGGCGCTCCCAGTGGCGCCAGAGGTCGCGCGCGTGCTCGGGAGGCACGATCCGATCGGCCGTCCCCGCGAAGATGGCACGCCGCTCCCACGGCACCAACGGCTCGAGACCGAGCGGTGAGACGACCTGGAGCAGATCGTCGACGCAGGTCCGCGACAGCCCGCTCCACTCGGCGAAGACCATGTCGAGCGGGTGGCCGTGACGCCAGGTGATCCGGCTCAGGTCGGCCACCGGAATCCCGGCGATGACGCAGGCGAGATCGGGCTCGAGTGATGCCAGCAGCGAGGCGTTGTACCCACCGAGCGACAGGCCGAATGCACCGACCTGCTCGGCTCCCTGGGCGCGTGCCCACGACACCACGCGCCGGAGGTCCCAGGCCGCCTGGGCCTCGGCGTGAACGGTGTCGAGGAAGTCACCCGACATGAAGCCCTCGCCGCTGCGGCGTCCGAGGCGACGGTGACCGTGGAGCGGCAGGGTCGGCAGCACGAGGTTCAGCCGCCGCGCGCGCGGGTGGAGCGTGCGAGCGAAGGCCAGCAGATCGAACGCGGGCCAGCCCATCTGGTAGCCGTGGACGCAGACGAGCCACGGATCGTCGGGCTCGCCGCCGCGCACCACCCAGGCGTGGACCGTGCGGTTCGGAACGTACGAGAGCCAGCGCCCGCGCCCCGGCTCCTCGGCATGCGGCTCGAACTCGCTCTCGAATCGCAGATGCTCGTAGTCGATGCCGGCCGCACGCGCCGGGGAGAGCTCGAACCGCTCGACCGGGGGAGGCGTCTGGTGGTAGCCGCGCGGCTTCTCGATCCAGCCCTTCGCGTCGAACAGCGCGTGTGCCTCGACCACCTCGTCGACGACGCGGGTCCGCTCCGCCTGCGTGGGCATCCGGTGGGTGAGGGTCAGGTTGGCGAGGAGCGCTTCGTCGATTGCCACCTTCCAGGCGAGCGACAGACCGAGATCGGGCGTCGGCA
>CAYYUT010000171.1:0-7370 GCA_964474935.1 uncultured Spirochaetales bacterium | reverse complement strand
GCGGAGGGGCGATCTCGCGCGGTGGTCGCCGGACCCCTGTCTCGTCGTGGACGATCGCTGTCCTCTCCCTCTGCGTCGGGGCCTGGCTTCCGTCGGAGACGACGATCCGCCGTCCGATGACGAGGCCGGCGGCCCGGCCGACGACGAAGCCGTGTGGGAGCCCGAGGGCGCGGTGTCGCGACGGAATGGCGGCGGTGGTCGTCCGGAGCGGCGCACCGTCGAGGGTCGATGGCTGCGCGAGACGGTGGCGCGGGCCCGGGCCTTCCTCGGGGCGTGGGACGGCGGGGCCGCGGCCGCCCCGCTCGCATCGCACGCCGAACGATTGCGCCGCGCCCTGGTCGACGCGCTCGGCTGGCAGCCCGCAACACCCGGCGCCGCGACGGTCGCGGAGGTGATCGCCGGGCTCTCGGACGGGGCCGGCGCGCGCCTCTCGCTCTCGTCCGACGAGTTCGTGGCGCTCCTCGCCCGGGAGATCGAGCCGAAGGCACGCGCGCCGTTCGGCGGGGCCGGCGGCGGCGTCCAGGTGCTCGACCCGACCGCGGCGCGCGCCCGTACCTTCGAGCACCTGTTCGTGCTCGGGGTGACACGCGGCGTCTGGCCGAGGGTCCTCGCCGACGATCCGATCCTTCCGGACGACGTCCGCCGCGCACTCGGCACACTGCTCCAGGATCTCCCGATCCGCAGCCGGGCGCGCTACGAGGAGCACTACCTGTTCGCCGAGCTGGTCGGTGCGAGCCCGCGGGTCACGCTCTCCTGGCAGACGAGCGACGAGGACGGCAAGGCCCAGGCCCCATCTCCCTTCGTCGAACGACTCCTCGCCAGCGGGCGCGCACCCGAGGTCGAGGGGCTCCAGGTCTGGCACGGGGGCGGGCCGAGGGGCCCGAACCGGCAGCCGGCCCACGAGAAGGCGGT
The DNA here is from genome assembly GCA_964474935.1 of uncultured Spirochaetales bacterium. Taxonomy (GTDB): domain Bacteria; phylum Myxococcota_A; class UBA9160; order UBA9160; family JAFDDA01; genus CAYYUT01. The sequence goes on along the minus strand of CAYYUT010000171.1, from coordinate 6,458 downwards.
GATCGCCGGGCTGTACGGATCGACCAGGCTCCACGGCCGATTGTTCGCCGGTGCGGCGCAGGAGTGCGCGGCGGGCCTCGCGCCGAATGGTCTTCCCGAGCCCGGCGCCTGGGCCGCGGCGCGCATGGCGGTGCTGCGCGAGTTCGAAGGCGTCGCCGATCGTCGGGGCGGTCCGGCCGGCCTCGGCCCCTTCTTCGGATTCGTGGGGCCGGCGGCCGAGTCGAACGATCTGCGGCGTCAGCCGATCTACGTGACGCGGCTCGAGCACTATTCGCGTTGCGCGTGGCAGGCCTTCCTGGTCCAGATGCTCGGGATCGAGCCCGCGGCCGACTCGCTCTCGGTGCTTCCGTCCGCCGACCCTCGGCTGGTGGGCTCGGTGGTGCACGCCGCGCTCGAGGAGATCGCTCACCGCTCGGGGGTCCCGCGCGGTGCGCGGCTCGACGAGATCGCCACGGAGGCAGGCAGGCCGGTGGTGTGGCCCGAGGCGGACGAGCTCGAGGCCTGCACGGTGGCCTGTGCCGAGCGCGTGCTCCGACGCGACGGGATCGGGCAGGAGGGCTTCGCGAGACTCCTCGCCCGGATCGCCAGGCCCTATCTCGAGCGCGTGGGCCGACATCTCGCCTGCGAGCCCGACGCTTCCCGCCGGGTGCTCGGCGTCGAGGTCGAGGGGGTGGCGCGCGTCGCGCTCGGCGACGACGCGGAGGCGCGCGACGACGGGGCGACGACCCCGCCCGGTGCGCCCCGCATGTTTCCCTTCCGTGCCGACTGGGTCGAGCGCGAGGGCGACCGGATTCGGTTGATCGACGTGAAGACCGGGCGGCCACCCCGCAAGGGAAGCCACGTCGCGAAGCGTGCGGACACACGCGGCCGTCACTGGCTCGAAGCCGTCGGCAAGGGTCGTCACCTCCAGGCCCTGGCCTACGCGGCCGCCGAGACGCCGGGAGGGACGGGCGGCTCGTGGGGGCGCTTCCTGTACCTGGCGCCCGATCTCAGCGACGATCAGGCGATCGGAGACATGCCCTCCACCGCCCCCGATCTCGACGTCCGTCTCGAGGAGGCGTTCCGGGGTGTCCTTGGCCGGATCTTCCGGTCGCTCGAGACCGGTGCGCTCCTCCCGCGCCTGGTGGAGTCCGAAAAGGAGGCCGCCACGCCTCGCCACTGCCAGGCCTGCGAGATGACGAGCGCGTGTCTCCAGGGCGATTCGGGTCTTCGCGCTCGCTTCCATCGCTGGCTCGCGTCCGACCCGGCTTCGGAGGCCGCCCCGGAGCGGGCCGCCCGCGAGAGCTGGGGGAAGGGCGGATCATGAGCGCGGCCGAAGCCTCCGACGCGCTCGCCCGGGACGCCGAGGCGCGCCGGGTCGCCCAGACCGAGTTTCGACGGCCGCTGGTGCTCGAGGCCGGTGCGGGAACGGGCAAGACCAGCACGCTCGTGGCCCGCGTCCTCGCCTGGACGCTCGGCCCCGGGTGGGAGCGCGCGGAGCGACGGCTCGAACAGGCGGGCCGCGATCTGGAGGATCTCGAGATCGCGGCGGCCTGTCTCGAACGGGTGGTCGCGATCACCTTCACCGAATCGGCTGCCGCCGAGATGGCCTCGCGTGCGGCCGAGGCCCTCGTGTCGATCGTCGAAGGCTCTCTCCCTGTGGGGATCGAGAGGTCGGCGCTTCCGGAATCTCCCGAGCGCGAGCGTCGCGCCCGCGCCCTGGCCGCCGCGCTCGACCACCTCGCGGTGACGACGATCCATGCCTGGTGCCGCCGGCTGGTCGCCGCGCATCCGCTCGAGATCGGGGTCCATCCGCGCTTCGAGGTCGACGCCGACGGGCGCCTCCAGGCCGAGGTGATGCGGGAGGTCGTCGAGCGGCATCTCGGCGAGGCGTGTCAGCGCGCCGAGTCGCCCCTGTTCGAGCTGCTGGTCGAAGGGGTGCTGCCCGAGCGCATCGAGGAGGCGATCGCACGCCTGCTCGAGGACGGCGCCCGCGTCGCGGATCTCGAGGCCGATCCATTCGCCCCCGAGCGGATCGAGGCGTGGTGGCAGCGCTCGAGAGAGGTGCTGGCGGCGATCGAGCGCTCTCGGCCCGCGCTCGAGAGCGCCGCCGCGAAGTCGTCCAAGATTCGGGACCTGCTCCAGGCGATCGACCGGTCTCAGGAGCGCTTCGCCGGAAGTCCGCCGACCTCGCACGTCGACCTCGGCGAGGTGGTGCACGAGCTGGCGGTCGGGTGGACGGGGTGCGACGACAAGCTCAGATCGATCGCCGAAGACAGGTCCAATGGCAACAAGACCCTCTGGGATTCGGTCGGGCCGGACGACCGGGGCGTGCTCGTGGCTCGGGCGCGTGCGCTCCGCGCCTGGTCGCGCGGGCTCGGGCGTCTGGATCCCGAGTTCACCGAGCGCGTCCGTGCGGCGCTCCTGCCGATCGTGCGCGACATCGAAGCCTGTCTGCGCGCCCGCGGCATCCAGCGCTTCGACGGCCTGCTCCGGGATGCCCGGACCCTGCTCGTCGAGCACCCCGAGATCGCGACCCGCCGCCGCGAGGCGATCGATCAGATCCTCGTCGACGAGTTCCAGGACACCGACCAGATCCAGTGCGACGTCGTGGCGGCTCTCGCCTTCCGGGGCGAGACGCGGCCGGGACTGTTCCTCGTGGGCGACCCTCGCCAGTCGATCTACGGCTGGCGTCGCGCCGATCTCGGCGCCTACGTCCGGTTCGTCGACGACGTGCGACGCGCGGGCGGCGAGGTCCACGCGCTCGTGCGCAACTTCCGATCGGTCCCGGCCATCCTCGACGAGGTGACCCGGGTCGTGCGGCCGGTGATGCAGGAGGAGCCGGGTCGGCAGGCCGCCTTCCAACGCCTCGAGCCGAGCCGCGGTCCCCAGGCGGATGCCTCGACGCCGGCCGTCGAGCACTGGGTGATCTGCGAATGGGATGCGGAGAAGGCCGAGCCGAAGCGGCTGGCCGCGTCCGATGCGTCCCGTCTCGAGGCCGAGGCCCTCGGCCGCGACCTGCTCGCGCGCCAGGCCGAAGGCGTGGCATGGTCGCGTTGCGCGGTGTTGATGCGCAGCAGCACCGACATCGATGTCTACCTCGATGCGCTCAAGCGACTCGGCATCCCCTACGCCGTCGAGAAGGATCGCCGGTACTACCAGAGACGCGAGATCATCGACGTCGTGTCCCTGGTTCGATGTGTGCTCGATCCGAACGATCAGCTCGCCCTCGTGGGCTGGCTGCGCTCGCCGGCCGTCGGTGTGCCCGACGCGGCCTGGCTCCCGCTCTGGCAACGCGGCTTCCCGGACCGGATGGCGAAGCTCGAATCCCCCGACGCCCCGGCGCTCTCGGCGATCTCCGTCCTCGTCGGCGAGGCGGCGCGTGCGATTCCCCCGGAGATCCCGGGCCTCGAGCGGATCCCCGGTTGGGAGCTCTCGCTCGACGTCGCCGTGCGGGCGATTGCCGAGCTCCGCGCCTCCTTCGAGCGCGATCCGGCCGATCGCTTCGTCGAGAAGCTTCGCACGCTGACGCTCGTCGAGGCGAGCGAGGCCGGGCGATTCCTGGGTACCTACCGCCTCGCCAATCTCGACCGCTTCTTCCGCGAGCTCGTCGAGGTGCTCGAAGACGGACACCGCGATCCGCAGACCCTGATACGCACCTGGCGAGCTGCCATCGAGCGCGCCCCGGTCGAGCGGGAGGCGCGTCCCAAGGAGGCCGACGAGGAGGCGGTGCGATTCATGACCTTCCACGCCGCCAAGGGGCTCGAATTCGACCATGTCTATCTCGTCCAGCTCGCGCGGGAGGGTGGTGGGTCGTCGAGGCCCGACCGGTTCGCGTTCTGCCAGGGGCGTCCCGAGTACCGGCTGTTCGGACGGGGTGGGACGCTGGGCTTCGCCGGGGCCTCCGAGGAGCAGCAAGCGCTCGCGGACGCCGAGCAGGTCCGAACGCTCTACGTCGCGATGACCCGCGCCTGCGACCGGCTGGTGATGTCCGGTGCCTGGCCCGTCAACGGCGACCATGCACGCGGCTACATGTCACTGCTCGCCCAGCGCGAGCTCGCGCCGCCCGACCATTCCGAACCGATGCGCGAGCAGGCTGCCTCGGGCCACAACCGATGGGACGACGCCGGCGCCAGGTGGCGGTACCCCACCTTCGCCGACGACGTCGCGTCGCCCTCGGGTCCGCAGGCGCGGCCGGTCGCTGCGGTGACGGACGACGAGCTGGCGCAGGCCCGCTCCGAGCTGGCCCACTCGCGCGGCCTGGCCGAAGCGCGGGCGGGCCGGGCCTGGCTGGGGCGCGCATCCGACCCGACCCCGGTCGGCAGGGATTCGAGCGGGGCGGCTGGAGCCGCCGAGGGCGCGGACGCGCATCGCCCAGCCGGGCCGATGGCGGGGGCATCGGCGAGCGAGGCCGTCCCGGCCGACGAAGACCCGCCGCACCGGGCGTCGGAGCGCGCGCGCGTGGTCGGGATCGCCGTGCACCGCGCCCTCGAGATCTACGTCCACGGAGCCGATCCCGACGCCGAGCTCGAACGGCTCACCGGCGAGATCCGCCCGTTGATCGATCACGAGCTGGGCCCGAGCGAGGCCGACCCCGCGCACCAGGAGGCCTGCGCCGTCCTCGCCCGGTTCCGGGAAGGTCCCCTCTTCGATCGCTTCCGGGCGCTCGACGGCCTCGTCGTGGCGCGGGAGCTGCCGGTGGTGGTTCCGCCCCAGGCGAGCTGCGAGGACCCGAGCGAAGTGGCTCCGAGCGACGAGGATCCGATCGCCGGGTTCGTCGGGGTGATCGATCTCGTCCACCGCGATCCGGAGACGGGCGAGTGGATCGTGGTCGACTACAAGACCGACCGGGTCGAGGCGCCGGGGGACATCGAGGCGCGATGCGCGCGCTATCGACGTCAGGGTCGCATCTATCGGCGCGCCATCCGCGAGGTCTTCGCGCTCGAGAGCGAGCCCCGCTTCGAGCTCTGGTTCCTGCGCAGCGGTCAGGTGGCCGTTCTCGAGCCGGGGTCCCCCTGGCTCGGCTCCGACCGCGGTGCGGATGCGGGTGCCGCGCCGGACTGAGCCTCGTCCGCCTCCGGGCCGGCGGTCGCCGCCCCGCCGCTCCTCTCGAAGAGATAGCGTCGCACCACCGGCGGCAGGGGTCGGCGTCGCGCCTCGGCGAGCGACTCGAAGCGCGCCCAGACGACCTCTCGATGGTCGATCGCCACGGCGGGGGGCTCGCGACACTCGAGCTCGAAGAGCTGGACGATGTCGACCACGCCGCCATAGCGCGACTGGAAGTCCATGACGCGCACCAGGCGATCGGGGGTCGCCCGGATCCCCACTTCTTCGTGAAGCTCGCGGACGGCGGCGTCGGGATGGCTCTCGCCTCGCTTGAGCGCCCCACACGGAAAGGTGAAGTAGCTCCGGTACGAGTTCTGGATCATCAGGATGCGGTCGTCGTGCCAGACGGCGACGTAGACCCCATGGAGCGTCGGCCGGCGAACCCGCCAGTAGACGCGCAGGCCGCGATAGCCGACGCGCAGCGCGAGCCGCCAGCCGGCATCCACGAGGCGTCGATAGGCTGAGCGCCGTCCGCTCGCGGCGTGTCGCGTCGCGCCTTCGTCGGCCGTCACGGCAAGACCTCCCCGGCCCGGGCCGGGCCGTCCCACGGATCGGCGGTCGGATCCGCCCCGCAAACCATCGGCCCCGGCGAGGACCCTCGGACAGGATCGGAGATTCGTGCCGTCGATGTGTGGGTCCGACACATAACGAAGGGTTTTACCCTCAATTCACCCGCGGGTTCGCCGATACCCCGGGCGATGGATGATGTGAAAAACCATCGGTCGGGGCAGGGCTCCGGGGAAACCCCGACGCCGGCCCACCGCCCCGATTCTGGCTCGCAGCGGACAGAGGGCCCGACCGGTGGGCTCCCGGAGCGCACGTCGCCCCGGCCGCCTGGCTCGCCCCGCTCGCCCGCAGGGCCCGCCGCGGACTCGGGCAGCGCGTTCGGCGCCGACGTGATCGACCTCGGCGCCTTCCGGCGGAGGCGGGCCGCCGTGGGCGAATCGGTCGGCGGGCCGCGCCGGGTGGCGGCGGATGAGGGCCACGTCGGGATCGACGAGACCGCCACGGTCGAGGGGACCGACCCGGGCGCTGGGCGCTCCGACGCCTCCGTCGCCGTCCGCCCGGACGTGGCTTCCGACCGCTTCGCACCGGGACGCACCCGCCTCGTCGCCGGCCGGGTGCGACCCTCGGGCTGCGTCCGCGGGCCCATCCCTCCCGGGGCCAGCGTCGCGGCTCCGACCGACACCGCCCGCGAAGATCTCGAGGCGCTCGACGCGGCGGCGCGCGTCGCCGACTGTGCCCTGGCCGAGATCACGGTCCAGCTCGCAGCCATGCGCGAGCTCCTGCTGGAGACCTTCGACCACCCCGTCGGGCGTTCCGGCGGCACGGCCGACCCGTGACGGCGCGACGGAGCACGCGCGCTCAGCGGA
>CAYYUT010000170.1:0-7374 GCA_964474935.1 uncultured Spirochaetales bacterium | reverse complement strand
GCCACGGCGGCTCGATCGGCGCCGGCGCCTTCCCGGGCCGCGTCATCAAGGGCCTGCGCATGGCCGGGCGCTATGGCAACGAGCGCGTCACCACCCGGAACCTCGTCGTCGTGCGGGTCGAGCCCGATCGGAACCTGCTCTTCGTGCGTGGCGCCGTGCCCGGGCACCGCAACGGCATCGTGCGGGTGCGCAAGGCTGTGGCAAGCCACTGACGCCCCCACCCCGAGCACGTCACTCCCTGGCCTACGACCGCAAGGACCATCTCCACCAGCGCGCCAAACGCGAAGGGTTTCGCTCGCGTGCCGCCTACAAGCTCCGCGAGCTCGACCGCTCCCAGCGGTTGCTGCGATCGGGCCAGGCCGTCGTCGATCTCGGTTGCTGGCCGGGGGGCTGGCTCCAGGTGGCCGCCGGAAAGGTCGGGCCCCGGGGTCGGGTGGTGGGGGTCGATGTCGCGGCAGTCGACGACGAGCTCGCGAGCGAGAATGCGAACATGGTCGCGATCCAGGCCGACCTGGAGGATGCCCAGGTCGTCGGGCGGGTGCGCGAGGCGCTCGGTCGCGACCGGGCCGATCTCCTGCTCTCGGACGCCGCGCCCAAGATCACCGGCCTGCGCGACCGCGACCGCGCGCTCGAGGAGCGGCTCCTCGAGGCGGTGGAGAGATTGATTCCCGAGCTCCTCCGCAAGGATGGGTCACTGGTCTTGAAGCTCCTCGAGAGCCCCGAGGCCCAGGCGGTGGCCGCCCGGATCAAGCGCAGCTTCCGGAAGGCCAAGCAGACCCGCCTCGCCTCGACCCGCAAGGGGTCGAGCGAGCGCTACCTGGTCGCCACCGGCTACCAGGGTCCGCGCGACTGAGTCGGTCGGCCGGCGGGTCTCGTGGGCTCAGGCCGGGCCGCGCCCCCCCGCGTCGAGATCGACGCCCCGGACCCCCCGGATGCGGGCCCGCACCTTGTCGCCGGCACCGAACGAGACGGGCCCGCCCGGTGAGCGCCCACCCTCGCCCACCAGGAAGGTCACCCCATCGATCTCGGGGGCCTGACTCGCCATGCGTCCGTGGGCCGAGCCCGGCTCGGCGGAATCGACGAGCAGCTCCACCTCGCGTCCGACCTGGTCGGCGAGGTGGGCATCCATGATCGAGCGCTGGATGGAACCCAGCTCCTGATAGCGGAGCCGAGCGACCCCTCTCGGCACCTTCTCGGGATACCCGTAGGCCGTGGTGTTCTCCTCGTCGGAGTAGCGGAAGATCCCGAGTCGCTCGAAGCGCACCTTGCGAACGAATTCGCAAAGTGCCTCGAAGTCCTGGTCGGTCTCGCCGGGGAAGCCCACGATGAAGGTGGTGCGCAACGTGAGCCCGGGAATGCGGGCCCGGAGCTTCTCGACGAGCTCGAGCTGGCGGGAGGCCGTGGCGCCCCGCTTCATGGCCCGCAACACCCGGTCGCTCGCGTGCTGGAGCGGCACGTCGACATAGGGCAGGACGCGCTGGCCCGTTGCGAGCACCTCGATCAGGTCGTCGCCCACCGCCGTGGGGTAAAGGTAGAGCAGTCGGATCCAGTCGATCCCGTCGATCTGGTCGAGCTGGCGGAGCACCTCGGCGAGCCGCGGCCGTCCCGGAAGGTCCTTGCCCCAGGAGGTCGAGTCCTGGGCCACCAGATTCACCTCGCGCACGCCGGCCTCTGCGAGCTGCTGCACCTCGGCCACCAGCGACTCGCGGCCACGGCTCTGGAAGCGGCCGCGGATCCCGGGGATGGCGCAGAACGCGCAGACCCGATCGCAGCCCTCCGACAGCTTCACGTAGGCCGAGTGCCCGGGTCCGACGAGCACCCGGGGATCGTGCTCGTCGTAGAGGTGGGTGGTGCCTGCCTCGACATAGACGCCCTTGCCGCGGCCGGCGAGCGCGTCGTCCAGGATGTTCGGGAGCGTGGGGAACTGGCCGGTTCCGATGAAGGCGTCGACCTCGGGGAGCTCGCGGGCGAGCTCGCGTCCGTAGCGCTGAGGCAGACAGCCCGCGACCACCACGGCCCGCAGGTGGCCGGCGTGCTTCCGGTCGGTGAGGTCGAAGATCGTCTGGAGCGACTCCTCGCGCGCCGACTCGATGAACGAGCAGGTGTTCACCACGGCGACCTCGGCGTCGTCGAGCTCCTCGGCGATCTGATAGCCGGCCAGGGCCAGCCCGCCGAGCATCACCTCGGTATCGAGCTGGTTCTTCGGGCAGCCGAGCGAGACCAGGTGGACGGCCGGTCGATCGAGTGAAAACGTCATCGCCGCCGGAGGTTAGCAGCGGGCCTCGGGGCCGCGGTATGTTCGTTGGCCGAGGAGGTCCCGTGTCCGATTCCCCCGATTCGCGCCCCTTCCGAGTGCTCGGTGTCCAACAGATCGCCGTCGGCGGACCCGACAAGCAGGCGCTGCGCAGGCTCTGGATCGAGACGCTCGGGCTCACCGCCACCGGCAGCTACCGGAGCGAACGCGAAAACGTGGACGAGGACATCGCAGTGGCCGGAGCCGGCCCCTTCAAGGTGGAGGTCGATCTGATGCAGCCGGTCGACCCCGAGGCTCGTCCCAAGGTCCACGACCCGGCCCTCAATCATCTGGGTCTCTGGATCGACGACCTGCGGGCCGCCGTCGCCTGGCTCGAGGGCCGGGGAATGCGGTTCACGCCGGGTGGGATCCGCAAGGGGGCGGCCGGGCACGAGGTCTGCTTCATCCATCCCAAGGGGAACGCCGATGCGCCCCTCTGCGGCGAGGGGGTGCTCATCGAGCTGGTGCAGGCCCCCCCGGACGTGATCGAGGCCTTCGAGCGCGCGGCGGCCGACGCCCCTTCGCCGGGCGGGAGCTGATCTCCCCCTCCGGCCTCGTTCGACCTCACAGGGCCATGGGGGCCCAAGGGGACCATCGGGGCCTTCGGAGCCGGGATGGCGATTTCTGGCTCGTGCCCGTCTTCGCGCACCCGCGTGACGATCAAGCGTCGAACGAAACCCGCCGACACACGTTTCATCGGATTGGATAGGTTCTCGGGAGGCGGTCGCGGCCCGCATGTTGCGCTGCGCCGGACGTGCGCCGAGCCCGCCCGCCCCGAGCCCTGCGGACGCACCACTGCTGGACGGATCCCGTTCGACCCCCTCGTTCCGACGTTGCATCATCGGTCGGAACGCATCGCCTAGGAGGCCCCATGTCCAACCCCCTCGTCGACGTACAGAAGCATGGCCAGAGCATCTGGTACGACAACATCAGCCGCGGCCTGATCACATCCGGGCAGCTGCAGGCCATGGTGGAGCAGGACGGTCTGCTCGGCGTGACCTCGAATCCAGCGATCTTCGAAAAGGCGATCACGGGGAGCAGCGACTACGACCCCGCGTTGCGGGCGCGGGTCCGTCAGCAGGCCGGCGACGCCGAGACGGTCTTCGAGCTGATGGCGATCGAGGACATCCAATTTGCGGCCGACGTGCTGCGGAGCGCCTACATCGCTACGGATCGACGCGACGGCTACGTGAGCCTCGAGGTCTCGCCCCACCTCGCCCACGACACCGACACCACCTGCTCGGAGGCCCGCCGCCTGTGGGCCGCGGTGGGCCGTGAGAACGTGATGATCAAGGTGCCGGCCACCCCGGAAGGCCTTCCGGCGATCGAGAGCCTGATCGCCGACGGCATCAACGTGAACGTCACCCTGCTCTTCGCCGTCGAGGCTTATGCCGACGTGGCCCAGGCCTACATCGCCGGGCTCGAGCGCTTCGCCGCGGCCGGCGGCGACGTCTCGAGGGTCGCGAGCGTGGCGAGCTTCTTCGTCAGCCGCATCGATTCGATGGTGGACGACCTCGTCGATCAGTCGCTCGGCCAGACCGAGGACGCGGATCGTCGCGCCAAGCTCGAGCAGCTGAAGGGCCGGGTCGCGATCGCGAACGCCAAGCTCGCGTACGCGCACTATCTCAAGGTGATCGAGAGCGATCGCTGGAAGGCGCTCGCGGGACAGGGCGCGATGCCGCAGCGCGTGCTGTGGGCGAGCACGGGTACAAAGAACCCGAGCTACCCGAAGACGCTCTACGTCGATTCGCTGATCGCCAAGGACACGGTGAACACCGTGCCCGGCGACACGTTCACGGCCTTCAAGGAGGGCGGCCGCGTGACCCCCGGCCTGATGGAACACTGGCCGGAGCAGCTCGAGGAGGCCCGCGGCACGCTCAGCCTGCTCGCCGAGATGGGAATCTCGCTCAAGGAAGTCACCGATCGGCTCCTCGCCGACGGTGTGAAGAAGTTCGCGGACCCGTTCGACAAGCTGATCACGGCCGTCGAGACGCAGCGCCGCGAGGTGCTCGGCGACGAGCTCGCGTCGCAGACCCTGGCGCTCGGCGCGGGGAGCGAGCCCGCCGAGGCCGTCGTCAAGGAGTGGAGCGAGGGTCGCAAGGCGCGTCGCATGTGGCTGCGCGACGCGGGCATCTGGACGGGGAGCGACGAGGCCCGCTGGCTCGGCTGGCTGGACGTCGCGAGCATCTGGCGCGAGCAGGAGGCCCGGGTCGCGATCATCCGCGACGACGTCCACCAGACGGGCTTCGACCACGTCGTGCTCATGGGGATGGGCGGCTCGAGCCTCTGCCCCGATCTCCTTGCCCGCACCTTCGGTCGCCAGCCGGGCTTCCCCGAGCTGCTCGTGCTCGATTCGACCGTCCCGGCCCAGGTGCGTACGGTGGAATCGAAGATCGACCCGGCCCGGACCCTCTTCATCGTGCCGTCGAAGTCGGGCTCGACGATCGAGCCCAACATGTTCAAGCAGTACTTCTTCGCCAGGGTGGCCGAGAAGGTCGGGCCCGAGCGCGCGGCGGCCCACTTCGTCGCCATCACCGATCCGGGGACCAAGCTCGACCAGCTCGCGGCCGAGGAGCGTTTCCGTCACGTCGCCCATGGAGAGCCGACCATCGGGGGGCGCTTCTCGGCGCTCTCGAACTTCGGTCTCGTTCCTGGCGCCGTGATGGGCGTGAACGTCTCCGACCTGATGCGACGCGCGAAGATCATGATCGACTCGTGCGCCAAGTGCGTCCCGTCCGACCAGAACCCCGGGGTGCAGCTCGGGCTGGCACTCGGAACCCTCGCCAACGCGGGCCGCGACAAGCTCACCATCGTGGCCTCCCCGGGCATCGCGACCCTCGGTGCCTGGCTCGAGCAGCTCGTCGCCGAATCCACCGGGAAGCACGGCGTCGGAATCGTGCCGGTGGCCGACGAAGCGATCGGGCCGCCGTCGGTGTACGGCGCCGACCGCGTCTTCGCCTACGTGCGGCTCCGCGACGGCGCCGACGGCGACCAGGACGCGGCGGTCGACGCGCTCGAGCAGGCCGGCCATCCGGTGGTCCGCATCGAGCTCGCCGGGGCGAACGACATCGGCCAGGAGTTCTTCCGCTGGGAGGTGGCGACGGCCGTGGCCGGTTCGGTGCTCGGGATCAATCCCTTCGATCAGCCGGACGTCGAGGCCGCCAAGGTGAAGGCCCGCGATCTGATGGAGGCCTACGAGAAGCAGGGTCGGCTCGACGAGGGCTCGGCCTTCCTCGAGGCCGACGGTCTCGGGTTCTTCGCCGACGAAGCCAACGCGAAGGCCCTCTCGGCGGGCGATGCGGCGGGGGTGCTGCGGGCCCATCTGGCGCGGCTCGAGCCCGGCGACTACTTCGCGATCAACGCCTACATCGAGATGGACGACGCCAGCGAGGCGGCCCTCCAGGGTCTGCGGCACGCGGTCCGCGATGCGAAGCACGTGGCCACCACCCTGGGCTTCGGGCCGCGCTTCCTGCACAGCACCGGCCAGCTCCACAAGGGCGGCCCGAACAGCGGAGTCTTCCTTCAGGTGACGTCGGACGACGCGGAAGATCTCGAGATCCCCGGCCAGAAGTTCACCTTCGGAGTGCTCAAGCGGGCGCAGGGCCAGGGCGACTTCGCGGTGCTCGCCGAGCGCGGGCGGCGCCTGCTGCGGGTGCACCTCGGGGCGGACGTCGCGGCCGGTCTCTCCCGTCTGCGCGATCTGGTGGGTCAGGCGATCTCCTAGCGCCCGGCGCCCCGAACCGAAGCAGGCCCCCGCCCGCAGGAGAACGGATGAGCTACGGCACGGAAATCGAGCGTCAGGCCGTCAATACGATCCGGACCCTCTCGATGGACGCGGTGCAGGCCGCCAACTCGGGGCATCCGGGCACGGCCATGGCCCTCGCTCCGGTCGTCTACAAGGTCTGGCAGGACTTCCTCCGCTTCGACCCCGAGGATCCGATCTGGCCCAACCGCGACCGGTTCGTGCTCTCGGTGGGGCACGCGTCGATGCTGCTCTACTCGATGCTGCATCTGACGGGCGTCCGCAGCGTCAACGCCAAGTACGAGACGCTCGGAGCGCCCTCGGTCTCGCTCGACGACATCCGCAGCTTCCGCCAGCTCGACTCGAAGTGTCCGGGTCATCCGGAGTACCGCTTCACGTCGGGCGTCGAGACGACCACCGGACCGCTCGGCCAGGGCGTGGCCACCAGCGTCGGGATGGCGATCGGGTCGCGCTGGATGGCGTCGACCTTCAATCGCCCCGGCTTCGAGATGATCGACTTCGACGTGTACGCGCTCTGCGGCGACGGCTGCCTGATGGAGGGCGTGGCCTCGGAGGCCGCGTCGCTGGCCGGCCACCTGCGGCTCGCCAATCTCTGCTGGATCTACGACAACAACAACATCACGATCGAAGGCCATACCGACTGGGCCTTCAGCGAGGACGTCGCCACCCGATTCCTCGCCTATGGCTGGAACGTCCTGCGGGTGGGCGACGCCAACGATCTCGAGCGCCTGCAGCGCGCCTTCGAGACGTTCCACCGCACCGCCGACCGTCCCACCCTCCTGATCGTCGATTCGCACATCGCGTGGGGGTCGCCGAACAAGCAGGACACCCACGGGGCGCACGGTTCGCCGCTCGGCGAGGACGAGATCAAGCTGACCAAGCGGAACTACGGCTGGCCCGAGGACGAGAAGTTCCGGGTCACCGACGAGGTTCGGGACCACTTCCGCGAGGGGATCGGAGCGCGCGGACGCGAGCAGCGCGAGCTCTGGTTCGAGCGCTTCGAGTCGTACCGGCGCGCGCATCCCGAGCTCGCCGATCAGCTCGAGCGGATGCAGCGGCGACAGCTTCCCGAGAACTGGGACCGCGGTCTTCCCGAGTTCCCGGCCGACCCGAAGGGTCTGGCCGGTCGCAAGGCGTCGAGCCAGGTCCTGAACGCCGTGGCCCGGAACGTTCCCTGGCTGATCGGTGGTTCGGCCGATCTCGCCCCCTCCACCCTGACGCGGCTCGAGTTCGACGGCGCGGGCGACTTCACGGCCGACGACACGGCGGGCCGCAACTTCCTCTTCGGCGTGCGGGAGCACGCGATGGGATCGATCCT
>CAYYUT010000169.1:0-7417 GCA_964474935.1 uncultured Spirochaetales bacterium | reverse complement strand
GGAGCCGAGCCGCTGGGACTCCCGCCCGGGATCGATCCCGAGGCCGCCCTCGACGCCTGCGACGGCCTCGTGATTCCGGGCGGGGGCGATCTCCCGGCCCGGTTCGAAGGGTTGAAAGGATTCGCTGGGCAGGCGCCAAACGCCGCAGCGACGGACGAGACCCCTGCGCGGGGGGCCGAAGACGCCGGCCGGGTGGCCTCCGATCGAGCGCTCCTCGCCGCCTTCGCCGAAGCCGGGCGTCCCGTCCTGGGGGTCTGCTTCGGAATGCAGCTGATCAACCTCCACTTCGGAGGCAGCCTCGTGCCCGATCTCGACTCCGCTCGCCCTCGAGGTCTCGATCACGGGGGGCTCGGCCGGAGCACCGTCCATACGGTTCGCATCGAGCGGAGCTCACTCCACCTCCGCGCGCTCGACGCGGAGCCGCCCGTGCACTCGGCCCACCACCAGGCGATCGACGAGCTGGCGCCTGGCTTTCGGGTTGCGGCCTGGGCTCCCGACGGGGTGGTCGAGGCCATCGAGTCGGAACGCATCCTCGGGGTCGAGTGGCACCCGGAACGCGACGGGACGGGCGAAGCGGTGTACGCCGCCTTCCTCGACATGCTGAGGACGGTGCAGCGCCGGGCCGGATGATTCCCTGCCTCGAGGGTCAGAGGTCGGTGCTGCGATCGTCGGGTGCAGCCACTTCGAGGTCCCTTGGACGCACGTACCCGACGAGATGCGCGCAGCCCGACCCGACTCGATCCCAGGGACGATCGAGGGCGAGCGTGGCGAGTGCGGCCGTCGGGAACTTGGCTGCCATCCGCCGCCGGGTCCTCCGGTCGCCGCTCCCGACGAGCGCTCCGGCGAGCTCTTCGAGGCCTGGATTGTGGCCGATCAGGAGCACGGCTCTCGGCGGCGTCGCGAGCTCGCCGAGGCTGCGGAGCCGCGCCAGCAGCGACCCGGGATCGGCGTGGTAGAGCGCTTCCTCGACGGATACGAGGGCGCCCGGGTCGAGCTCGAGCGCCAGACCCTCGAGGGTCGCGCGGGTGCGTCGGGCCGATGAGCAGAGCACGAGATCGATCCGGCGAACGATCGGATCGCCTCGCAGACGATCGCGCATCGCTCGAACGGCGCGTTCGCCGCGCGGTGCGAGTGGTCGGTCGTGGTCGGGTCGATCGCGATCCTTCCAGCTCGACTTGGCATGGCGCAGGAGGATCAGCTCGTGGAGCGGAGCGTCGGGCGTCTCGGGCATCCACGCGATGGTAGGCTCTCGCGCTCCATGGGGTACCGACGGAGGCAGGCAGCGCGGCGGGATGCGTCCCGCGAGGATCGGCCGGGAGGTCGTCGGCGCGCGCGTCGTGGGTGGGGGGCGCGGCGGTGACCGATCTCGTCGCGCACTCGCGCGAGCTGGCCCGCTCGCTCCGCAGGCTCCGGTTCGGCGCACCCGTGACCCACGTCTACAACCCGCTCGAGTATGCGCGTGCGAGCCACGAGCAGTATCTCGAGCGCTACGGCCATGGACCCAAGCCGGTGCTCCTGCTCGGAATGAATCCCGGCCCGTTCGGGATGGCCCAGACGGGCGTGCCCTTCGGCGACGTGTCGCTCGTGCGCGACTGGCTCGGGATCGACCAGCCGGTGCGCCGGCCCCGTCGCGAGCATCCGAAGCGACCGGTGCAGGGCTTCGCCTGTGCCCGCGGCGAGGTCAGCGGGCAGCGCCTCTGGGGCTGGGCGCGCGACCGCTACACATCGGCCGACGCGTTCTTCGAGCGCTTCTTCGTCGCCAACTACTGCCCGCTGGTCTTCCTCGAGGAGTCGGGCCGCAATCGCACCCCCGACAAGCTCGCGGTCGGCGAACGCGAGCGGCTCTTCCCGCGCTGCGACCGGGCGCTGGCGGCGCTGGTGGATCTGCTGCGGCCGGAGTGGGTGATCGGGATCGGTGTCTTCGCGGAGGGACGGGCCCGGGCCGTGCTCGGGGCGCAGCCCGTCGCGATCGGCCGCATCCCGCATCCCAGCCCGGCCAGTCCACAGGCGAATCGGGGCTGGGCTCGACAGGCCACGCACGCGCTCGAGGAACTCGGCATCGAGGTCTAGCCGCCCGGCCCACGAGGTGTCCCCGAGGCGCGGGAGCGCCGAATGCCCGGACGGACGTTGCGCCGGGCGGTCAGCCGCCGAAGAGTCCGCGCACCCAGTCGTTGAAGCCGTTCAACCGGTCGCGCATCTTGCGCGCCCAGGGCTGGTCGGCGCAGAAGCCGGTCGCCGGATCGTCCGCGGATCCCGTCTCGCCTGGAGTGCTCGCGGCGGCCTCGGCGGCCCCGCCCGGCGCGGAACCGGGCGGACTGGCGCCGAGCGTGCCGGGCGCGTCCGTGGGCGCCGAGCGAAGCAGCGGTTCCACCTTCGGCTCCGGGATCGAGGCCTCGCCTGCCAGCTCGGCCAGGGCGTCCATCTGCGACTGGAGATCGACGACGGCCTCGCGGACCCGCTCGAGGCGCGCGCCCGCGGCCTCTGCGTCCCCCGTCGATGCGGCGACCTGGCCTTCCAGGGTACCCACCTCGGCGCGGAGCTCTCCCTGGGCCACGTAGAGATACACGTTGAGCGAGACGGAAACGATCAGCAGAAGCACCAGGAGACCCACGCCGCGCGATCCCGCTTCCGCGGGTCGCTCCTCGTCGGCTGTTCGGTCCGTCTCGCTGGTCGCAGAGCCGTGGCCATTCGCCGCGGACGCCGGGGCGACCTCGTCGTCGCGAGACGCCATGGCCTCGTGCGATCCGTTGGCGCGAGGCGCTTCGGGCTCGGAGTCGGCCATGGGGTCGGTTTCGCTCTGGGTCGGGGGATCCGCGGGATTCGCCATGCTGGACCTCGTACGAAGGGTTCATCCATGATGTAGCACCGATCGCGGGATCTGCGGCAGCGCGGGATCTACGGCAGCGGGTGTGCCGGGGGTGGCGCGCATGGACGGCCACGGCTCCATGGCGCCGGGTCGGGGGCCGGACGACGCGAACCAGGGCGACGGCGGGCCGCGGTCCCGCGGCCTGCGATCGGTGGCGCGCGCGCCGGGCGGGTGCCCGGGGCAAGCCCGGGCGCGATCCGCTAAGACCGCGGTGCGGATCTTGCTGGCGACGCGGCGGAGGAG
This sequence comes from uncultured Spirochaetales bacterium, assembly GCA_964474935.1. Taxonomy (GTDB): domain Bacteria; phylum Myxococcota_A; class UBA9160; order UBA9160; family JAFDDA01; genus CAYYUT01. Next base: position 4,308 of record CAYYUT010000169.1, on the reverse strand, counting down.
TTGCGCGAGCGAGGCCTCCTCCGTCTGGCTCATCGCCTCCGCCGCCTTCTCGAGGGCCGCGGCTTCCTCGGGCTGCCAGCGGATCAGCGCGCTGCTCCGACCCCCCTCGATGCGCCAGCGCTTGCGACGATCGTCGTCGCCGCTCACCTGGACCAACTCGAAACGCTCGCCGATCGCGTCGCGCATGCGCTCGGCGGTGCGTCGCGACACGTCGTAGCGGTCTTCGATGTCGGCGATGGTGATGCCCCGGTAGGTCGTGGTGAGCGCGATGATGAGGTCTTCGAGGTCGACCGCACGCCGGTAGCGCCCGCGGCTGGAGCTGGTTCGAGGCTCGGAAATGACAACGCCCATTCTGGAATTCATCGGATACCTGTCTCCATGGCTGCAGGGTTCCATTGGAACCATCTGGTTCAGCCGGTTCGTCCTACCCACCCGGTCGATCCGGCCCACCGGATTCATTTGGTCGCCCCGGTGCGTCGGGTCCAGCGGTCCACCCCGGCGCTGGGGCGGCGTCCGGCCCGAAGACCCCCGCTCCCCCACGCCGGCTCGCCGATACTAATGACCAAACGCGTCAAGATCGGCGGCACGGACCTTCGGTTTTCATTCATACTCGCTAGGACCCGAGGGGGGCATCCCCCAAATGGGGGTGGTGCCGGGCTTCACGCGTTCTTCACGAAGCCGGGCCGCCGCGCGGTTCGGTTTCGGACGAGGCGCGCTGCGTCACCTGGCCGACGCGGCGAGGGGCAAGCAAGTCGCTGGGGCGGCGGCGCGGTGAAGCTGCGCGGTAGAGCGCAGGCGGCTCGGGCCGCGCAGGGGGCATCCGTGCGGCGCGACCGCGGCACGACTCGCGAGGCTGGCGAGAGTGGGCTGGCGAGGGTGGTAGGGGAGTGGGGTCGATGAGCGAGCGATGCGACAGGTCGGAAGGCTCGGGTCGTTCCGACGACGCCTCGTTCGATGCACTGATCGGCGACGTCTACTCCGCGGCCCTCGAGGGCGAATGGGACACCGTGCTGCGGCGGCTCAGTCGAGCGCTCCACCGCCCGACGCTCTCGCTCCTCCTCCCAGGCATGGGCGGACTCGATCTCGCCGGGCTCGTCGGGCCCGAGTTCGATCCGGATCTGTTCGCGGACTACTTCGCCTACTTCCACCAGGTCGATCCGTACGCGCCGCATTGGGACGAGATCCGACCGGGGGTCGTGATGTGGGGCGAATCGGTCGTCGACTCCGCCGACCTGCGCCGGGGCGAGTTCTTCGCCGACTGGGTGGAGCCCCAGGGCTTCCAGCCCGAGGGCAACTTCGTCTACTGCCTCGAGCAGGACGACGTACACGGCTGGTCGGTGCTCGGGTCCTGGCAGCGCCGCGGCGAGCGACTCCCCGAGGCCCGGGACGAGGCGCTGCTGCACGACCTGGCGCCCCATCTCCGACGCGCACTCCGCATCCACTCCCGGATCCATCGTCTGGAACGTCACGCCGATTCGCTCGAGCGGGCGCTCGAGGCCCTGCCGCGCGGTGTGATGCTCGTCGACGCCCGCGGGGCGCCGACCTTCGTGAACGCGGCGGGCCGACGGCTGTTGGCCGGCGACGACGGTGGCGCCATCGGGCGCGAGGCGATGGCGCTCGCGCATCGGGCCGAGCACCCGCGTCGGCAGTTGGGGTCGCCCGACGCCGGCGTCGAGCCTCGGATGGTGGCGCGCGGGCAGGGACGGGCGCCGCTCGAGCTGCTGGTGGCGCCGCTCCCGTTCGGGATCGGCTCGAGCGGGTCGGCGCGCTCGATCGTGTTCCTCGGCGATCCGGAGCAGCCGCTCACGCCGCCCACCGATCGGCTGCGCCGTCTCTACGGTCTGACGCCGGCCGAGGCGCGACTGGTCGTGGATCTGGTCGACGGTGCCTCGCTGGCCGAAGCGGCCCACCGGGCCGGTATCACCGTCGAGACCGGGCGCGGTCGCCTGAAGCACGTGATGGCCAAGCTCGGTGTCTCGCGCCAGAAGGACCTGGTGCGTCGCGTGTATGTCGGGGTGGCCTCACTCGCCTCGGCGAGCGGTCATCGGTTCGATTCCCAATAGCGCCCGGAGGCTCGTGCGCCCGGGCCCTTCCAGCCGTGGTAGGGATGGCGGGCCAGCAGGGCGGGGTCGCGGAAACCGAAGATCAGGAGCGCCCCGGCGGCGAACCCGCCCACGTGGGCCCAGAAGGCGACGCCGCCCATCTCGTTCCCCTGGGTCAGCGCACCGCTCACCAGTTGGATCAGGAACCAGTACCCGAGCATGAAGGCCGCCGGCACGGCCACCGTCGTGAAGAAGAACCCGAAGAAGAGGAGCAAGTGGACCCGGACTCTCGGGAAGAGCACGACGTAGGCGCCCATCACGCCTCCGATCGCTCCGGACGCACCCACCATCGGGACGGCCGAGTCGGGCTGCGACACGACCTGCGCCGCCGCGGCCACCAGCCCGCAGAGCAGATAGAAGATCAGGAACCGGGTGTGTCCCATGGCGTCCTCGACGTTGTTCCCGAAGATCCAGAGGAACCAGAGATTGCCGAGGATGTGGGCCCATCCGCCGTGCAGGAACATCGACGTGAATGGCGTGTACCAGCTCGCACCGTTTCCCACCACGCACAGGGCACGATCGCCGAGCGGAATCCGGGTACCGGCCGGCACCCGAGCCAGGATCTCGCCCGGGATCAGGCCGAGCTCGCACACCGAGGTCGCGAGCGGCGCGAGCTGCCCGAGCCCCTGCACGAGCACCCAGACCGCGACGTTCGCCGCGATGAGGGCGACCGTGATGGCGGGGGTGAGAATGCCCGGGTTGTCGTCGCGGATCGGGAACAGGGCAACACTCCAGAGGGGCGCGCCAAGGCTCTCTGGCGGGCGCTCGGATCACGAAGGATGGCGGGAGAGGGAGTGGCGTCAACTCGCGCGGGGGCCAAGGGGGCGCGGAGCGGGCTACCGCAGCGTCCTGAGCTTCTCGGCGATGCGGGTCACCGCCGAGGCCAGCTCGCGATCGCCACCCTCGCGGATGCTGCGGGCCGCGCGCTGGAGTGCGTCGAATTCGTCCTCTTCGAGGCGGGGCGGCACGAAGCGGGTCGCCCCGATGCGCCAGCGCTTCTTGCGGTCGATGGCCGACACGACGGTCTCGACCTCGAAGCGTTCGCCGATCGATTCGATCATCCGCTCGGCCGTGCGGCGCGAGACGTCGTAGATATCGACGATCTCCTGGATCGTCAGGCCGCGTGTCGTCTCGCGGAGTCGCACCACGAGATCTTCGACGTCGGCGACTCGCCGGTAGCGAGGAGTCAAGACGGCTTCCCCATGCGTCGAGGAGCTTAGGCCTCGAAGACGTCAGTTCCGGGTGTGTTCGGGACCACTTCGAAAACTCCTGCAATTCGAGCCTTCGGGAGCAAAGAGACACACGATGGAAGTCGGTCGCAGGAGATGCGCCGGTGTTAGTCGGACGGGCGCAAACGCCACGATCGCGGCGAGTACGGCGCTCGAGCGCACGTGCATGAGTCCCCGGGTCTTCACGGAGCGCCCTGCGCGCATGGATCGGCCGATCGGGCCGGGATGCATCGAGAACTCGGGCTGCGGAAGGGCGCAGCCCACCGCCCGGCTGCTCGAGGCGACGCGGAAGACCCGAACGACCGACGGAGCCACCCGAGCCGTGCCTTCCCGGCCGATGGCGTAGTCTCCGGGTCCCAGCAGCGCGAGGAGTCCGTCGCCCGACCATGTCCGGAACCGACCCGAACGAGCTCGCCGAGCTCGAGGCCCTGGCGCGGGCGCTCGCGAGCGAGGCGGGCGCCACCCTGATGGCGGCCTTCGAGCAGGATCACCCGGTGACCTACAAGCGCGAGGGGGACGAGCGGCGCGCGCCGACCAGCCCCGTGTCGCCGGTCGACCAGTCGGTCGAGGCGGCGCTGCGCGAGCGCCTGTCCCGGCTCGCTCCGGGGCACGGCGTCATCGGCGAAGAGGACGAGACCCTCCCGGGCGACGAGCGCGGCCCGCTCTGGGTGATCGATCCACTCGACGGGACCGCGAACTTCGTGAACGGATTCCCGCTCTTCTCGTCCTCGATCGGTGTGCTCGTCGACGGCATTCCGGTGGCGGGCGCGATCTGGTGCGCCTCGAGCCATGCGCTCCGGCCGGGGGTCTATCACGGCCGGGCCGGCGGCGAGCTCCGCTTCGACGGCGAGAGCTTTCGGCGCTTCGGCTCGAATGCCACCGTGCGTCGCGGTCTCGCCGGGATCCCGGTGCGCCAGGCGGGAGCCGGCCGTTTCGTCGACCACCGGGTCGGAGGGTCGGCGGCGCTCGACTGCGCG
>CAYYUT010000168.1:0-7421 GCA_964474935.1 uncultured Spirochaetales bacterium | reverse complement strand
CGGCGCTCATCAAGAGCCTGCGCGCGAGCGACCCGGACGCCGGCCTCTACTATCTCGCGCGCATGCTCGAAGGCGGCGAGGACCCCCTCTTCGTGGCGCGACGGCTGGTGATCTTCGCGGCCGAAGACGTGGGGAATGCCGCGCCCGACGCTCTCTCGCTCGCGACCGCCTGCCACCTGGCGGTCGAGCGCATCGGAATGCCCGAAGGTCGCATCCCGCTCGCCCAGACCGTCACCTTCCTGGCCTGTGCACCCAAGAGCAACGCGTCGTACCAGGGCATCGGCCGGGCGCTCGAGGACGTGCGCCGACACGGATCGCTCCCGGTCCCGATACACCTGCGCAATGCGCCCACCGCGTTGATGAAGGAGCTCGGCTACGGCGATGGCGCGATCGATCCGCACCGCGATCCCGAAGCCGCAGCGGGCGCCGAGAATCTTCCGGAAGCGCTGGCCGGCGCGCGCTACTACGAGCCGCGCCCGATCGGAGACGAGGCCGCGCTCGCCGAGCGGCTCACGGACTGGCGTTCGCGGCGGCCTCGCTCGTAGCCGGCTCGGCTTCGGCGAACTCGATGCGATTGCGTCCCGAGTCCTTGGCGCGATACAGGGCGGCGTCGGCTTCGGCCACCAGATCGTCGGGGACCCGGTGCGCGGCGGTCGCGGCCGAGATCCCGATACTCACGGTCACCTGGATCTCCTGACCATCGGCGGTGCGGAAGCGCGCGGCCTCGATTGCCTGGCGGCAGCGCTCTCCGAGCGGCACGGCGCCTCCGAGAGGCGTCTGGGGCAACACCGCGATCAGCTCCTCGCCCCCGTAGCGACCGGCCACGTCGCAGGCGCGCAGCTCGTGATCGACGATCTCGGACACCCCCCGCAGTACCAGGTCGCCCGCCTGGTGGCCGTAGACGTCGTTCACGCGTTTGAAGTGATCGAGATCGAGCATCATCACCGAGAGCGGGGTTCGGTAGCGCCGCGCGCGGATCCATTCGATGTGGAGCACCTCGCTCACGTAGCGCCGCGTGCGCAGGCCCGTCACCGCGTCGGTGGTCGACACGCGCGCGAGCATCTCGTTCTTGTCGCGCAGCTCGGTCTGGAGCCTCTTCAGGTTCAGATGCAACCGGAGTCGCGCGACCAGTTCGCCCGCGTGGTAGGGCTTGGTGACGACGTCCGACGCGCCGCCTTCGAGCAGGCGCACGCGTTGGGCCGGGTCGGAGGTGGCCGACACGAAGAGAAAGGGGATGTCGCCGCGGATCCCCTGGCTGGCCCGCACCTGCAGGAGCTTCTCGCCGCCCATGCTCGGCATCTGGAGATCGCAGAGGACGGCATCGACGGGCTCGTTCAGGAGACACTTCAGACCCTCGAGTCCGTCGCCGGCCTCGAGGATCCGGCTGCAGATCTGGGACTCTTCGAGCGCCTGTCGGATCTCGGCCCGCTGGGCGGGCGAGTCCTCGATGATGAGGATGTTGGCCATTCGCGCTCCGGACTCGGGTACCCGGGCTATCGGCCATCGGGGACCCGAACTTTCCGGCCCTCGGACGGTCTAGGGGGAACCATGGAGAGCGGTCGAGCGGGGCGCCCGGGCCCGGATCAGGCGGCGTCGAGCATCCGGTGGGCCGCCCGGTCCGCGAGCGTCATGATCGGGATCATCGTGTGGGTGGCGGCGGTGGTCGGCATGACGGAGCCGTCCACCACGTAGACGTTCGGCATGGTGTGGAGTCGGTGGCTCTCGTCCACGACGCTCCGGCGGGCGTCGGGTCCCATGCGGCAGGTGCCCTGGACGTGGGCCGAGACGAAGTGAGTCACTGCGCTCCGGATCGGGAACTCGTCGAGCACGGGCAGATCGTCGGGGCCGCGCAGCGTTGGGCACAGCTCGCTCGCGATCATCACCTCGCGGGCGCCGGCCGCGAAGTAGATCTCGGCGGCGTTGCGCAGACCCCGCCGGAGCCGCGCGGTCCATTCCGGGGTCACCTGGTAGTCGATGTCGGCCGAGAACCCCCGGCTCTCGCCGAGCTTCCAGCGCATGCGACCGGTCGGGCGGTCGGGCACCAGCAAGAGCGAGGAGCCGAGCTGACCGAAGCGCGCCATCACCGATTCGTGGGCCACCCCGAAGCCCGGAATGTTCCCGGCCATGATCGAGAGACCTCCGTGCACCGCTTCGAGCCGGAATCCGCCGAGGCCGTGGGCCTCGGCGTTGTCGTCGTGCTGCGAGCAGTAGGCCGACTGCGGGATGCCGCGCCAGACGCGCATGTCACGTTCCGAATCGAAGAGCGCCACGACCCCCATCTGCGGCTGCAGAGACACGTTCCAGCCGAGCTGGGGCAGACCGCGGTCGAAGCCCGAGCTCTTCAGGATCGCCGGGGTGTGGACCGAGCCGGCCGCGAGCACGATGCGCTCGGCCGTCACCGTGTAGCCGACGCGCCGGGTGCGCGGCCCGCGCTCCACCACCCAGGCGTGGGCACGCAGGCGGCCATCCGGGAGCGCCTCGAGACGCTCCACGCGCACGTCGGTCTGGATCTCGGCCCCGGCCGCCGAGGCCTGGGGCAGGTAGGCGAGGTGGGCGCCCTTCTTGGCGTCGTAGGCGCAGCCGATCAGGCAGTAGCCGCTCCCGAGACAACCCACCCGATTGTGTTCGAAGGTGCCGGCCTCGAGCCCGAGCGCCCGGGCCCCATCGAGCACGGCCCGGTTGTTGGCGTTCACCTGCTCGGGACGGATGGGATTCACCTCCAGGTTCTCGCGGACGCGCGCCAGCGAGGGCTCGAGCTCGCGCTCGTCGAGGGTGAGTCCGTGGTGAGACCGCCAGTGAGCGAGCACCTCGCCCGGGATGGGCGTGCAGTCGGCCATGTTGATCACGGTCGATCCGCCGAAGCAGGAGCCCTGGAGCACGTTGATGCTGGCGTCGCGGGTGAGCTGCTGGCCCGACGAGCGGAAGAGCGCCGGGAACATCTCGTCCTCGCGCTGGGTGAAATCGTGCGCCCTGAAGTAGCCGCCCTCCTCCAGGACCAGGACGTCCAGCCCCGCCTCGGCGAGCACGCGCGCCACCACCGCGCCCCCGGCACCCGAACCCACCACCTGGGTGTGGACGCGCCGCTCGACCGGCGCCTCGTGCGCGAAGCCCTCGACGATCACGCGAGCTCCCGCTCGACCCACGGCCCGTCGTAGCCGGTGGCCCCCCAGCTCTCGTCGAGGCTGTAGAAGTAGAAGACGCAGACCGACTTCAGACCCGCATAGATCTCGCGCGGGAGCGCGAATCGATGCGGTAGACGGGCCAGCACGTGACTGCGATCGGCGGGCGCGAGCCGCGAGAAGCGTCCGAGGCGTCCCGCGAGCGGCCCGCCTGCGTATTCGAGCAGCCAGAGCGCCGCCCGGAAACCCGAGATCACGTCCGGATCCTGACCGTCGAGCTCACGGTCGATCCGCGCGGCGAGCCCGACCTCGAGGGCGCTCGTCCCGAGCGGTCCGCCATCCGACAAGGCGGGGAAGAAGGCCTCGGTGACGGCTTCGAGCACCCGGAACTCGAGCGGCGAGAAGGTCGCGCGGCCTTCCGCCGCGCTCTCGCCCGGGCCACAGGCCGCGAGCCCGCCGGCCACCGGTGCGAGCGCGAGGCTGGCAGTGGCCTGAAGTGAGCGTTTCAGGAAGACGCGTCTCGAGATCTCGGGGAACGGCACGCGCCGAGCTTAGCTCGACCTCCGCTCCATGACGGATTCGGGACAGCCGCGTGACGCCGGCGTCGCACGCCAGCCCGTCGTGTCGCGGCGGGCGCCCGCATGGCCCGCGGGTGTCGGCGTCGTCGTTTCTTCATCGATCCGAAACGGTTCGTCACGCAACCGGAACCCGATGGACGCCTGCAGTTGGCACATACCGTCGCGAGTGCCCCCCACTCGATGCGTCCTCCCGCACCAACCGGTCCATCGGGCTCGACCGGACCAGCGGGCCGGGCTCGCGGGCGGCGCGAGCCGGAAGGCTCGTGCGGGAATCGGCAGGAAGGCCGACAGGTGCCGCAGGGCAGTCATCAGTACGTCGACCGCACCCACGGGAGCGTGGTGACCGAAGAGCTCTTCGGCGACTGGGCCGTACGCTTCTTGTACTCGACCGCCCGCGAGAACTCGGCGACGCTCTTCCGGGCTCTCACGTCGTCGGTGGCCTCGCGCGCACTCGGATTCTTCCAGTTCGACTGGCCCTTCACGTCGCGCCTGCTCGGCAACCGGGGCTTCCTCGAGCGCTGCGGGGTCGACCTCGACGAATGTCTCGACCCGCCCGATGCCTTCGTGACACCCCGTCACGTCTTCGAGCGCCGCATCCGCTACTGGGACTGTCGGCCCCTTCCCGACGACCCGGCCTGCGTGGTGTCCCCGGCCGACGCGCGCGCCCTGGTGGGCTCGCTCGCCGACGAGTCGACGCTCTTCCTGAAAGGGAAGTTCTTCGAGACCGAAGAGCTACTCGGATCCCACAAGCCAGCCTGGCGCGACGCCTTCGCCGACGGCGACTACGCGATCTTCCGGCTCACGCCCGACCGGTACCACTACAACCATGTTCCGGTGTCGGGCCGGGTGCTCGACTACTACCCGCTCTCCGGGAGCTTCCACGCCTGCAACCCCGGTGCGGTGGTCGAGATGGTGACGCCCTACTCGAAGAACGGCCGCGTGGTGACCGTGATCGACACCGACGTGCCGGGTGGCACCGGCGTCGGACTGGTGGCCATGATCGAGGTCGTGGCGCTCATGATCGGCGAGGTCGTGCAGTGCTACAGCCGCGAGCGCTATGCCGATCCGAGCGTGGTCTTCCCGGGCCAGTGGCTCGAGCGCGGCCAGCCGAAGAGTCTCTACCGCCCGGGGAGCAGCACCGACGTGCTGCTCTTCCAGCCCGGGCGCGTGCGCTTCGCCGACGATCTGGTCGCAAACCAACGCCACCCGAATGCGCGCAGCCGCTTCAGCCTCGCCTTCGAGTTCCCCCTCGTCGAGACCGACGTGCGCGTGCGGTCGCCGATCGCGCTCGCGCGCCAGCCCCAAGGAGATCCGAGATGACCGAAGAGCTGCTCGTCCTGGCCGTCGGAGGGGTCCTCATCGCCGCCTGGTCGTGGGCGGTGCGGGCGTTCCCGAAGGAGCGCTGGCAGATCATCGCCACCGTGCCCCGCCGCAAAGGCGAGGACGGCTCGTGGCAGGGCACGAACCTCACCTTCTACGGGCTCCTGACGGCCACTTCGGCCATTCTCGCCCTGGCGACCTTCCTGGTCCTGGCGGGCTCGATCGGGGTCGGCGTGGGCCAGCTCCTGGTGCTCTTCGCCCTGATCACGGCGACCTGTCTCCCCGCCGCGAAGCTGTTGGCTCGGCTGATCGAGGGCAAGGCCCACACCTTCTCGATCGCCGGTGCTTCCTTCGTCGGAGTCCTGGTCGCGCCGCTCGGGATGGTCGCGCTGAACGCGCTCGCCGAACCCGACCGACACGTCCCCATCGTCGCCACCTTCGCGGCCTACTCCATCGCGTACGTATTCGGCGAAGGGCTCGGGCGTCTGGGCTGCATCAGCTTCGGGTGTTGCTACGGGAAACCGCTGACGCTGCTCGGAGAGCACTCGAAACGGCTCTTCGACCGCTTTCACGTCGAGTTCCAGGGCAGCACCAAGAAGATCGCCTACGCGTCCGGGATGGAGGGTGTGAAGGTCGTGCCCGTGCAGGCGGTGACGTCGCTCCTCTACTTCGGACTCGCCACCGTGGGCACCCTCTTCTTCCTGAACGGTGCCTTCGGAGTGGCGCTCGTCGCGACACTCGGGCTCTCGCACCTCTGGCGGGCCTACTCCGAGACGCTCCGCGCCGACCATCGCGGCGGAGGGCGCATCACGGTCTACCAGTGGATGGCGCTGGCGACGGCGGGCTTCGCGGCGGCGGCCGCAGGGCTCCTCCCGAGCGAGCCGCAGCTCGCGGCGAGCCTCGGGCGGGGACTCCACGTGCTCTGGAGCCCGGCGATGATCCTGCTCCTCGAGGCGTCCTGGCTGGCGATGTTCCTCTACTCGGGCTGGAGCATGGTCACCGGGAGCGTGCTCTCATTCCACGTGAACCGCGACCGGATCTAGTGCGCGAGATCGTGAGGCGCGCCCCGGCTCCCCGCCTGCACGCCGAGACCGGCACGCGGCGTCCCGCGGCCCGCCCGCAGCCACCGCGGCCCCCCTGGGTCGAGACCGACGTGCTCGTGGTGGGCGCCGGTTTCGCCGGCCTCGCCACCGCCGCTGCGCTCCGCCGGCAGGGGATCGAACGCTTCCTCGTGCTCGAGCAGGGCGCCGACGTCGGAGCCTTCTGGGCCGGACACTACGACCGGCTCCAGCTCCACTCTCCCTGGCACGACCTTCCCCACGACGGCGGCCTGCGCGCGGGCTTCGGGATCTTCCTCGGTCGCGACGAGGTGCTCGCCTATCTCCAGGCCTACGCCAAGCATCACCGGCTCTATCGCGACATCGCCTTCGGACAGCGCGCCGATCGGATCGAGCGGCGCGCGGGGCTCTGGGAGGTCGAAACGGCGACGCATCGGTTCGCGGCTCCCTACCTCGTGGTCGCGACCGGAGCGCAGCGGGTGCCGCACCTGCCCGATCTGGCGGGCACGGCGAGCGTCGCGGGGCGCCTCCTCCACAGCCGCGACTACCGCAATGCCGATGGCTTCCACGAAGCGCGCGTCCTGGTCGTGGGGAGCGGGAACTCGGCAGCCGAGATCGCCCTCGACCTGTGCGAAGGCACGGCCGCCTCGGTCTCGATGTGGGTGCGCGGCCCCCGCCACGCGATCCCGCTCGGTCCGCTCGAAGAGGCCCTCCGCCTCGCCCGCACCCTCCGGCTCGACTTCACGGAGCCGATCAAGCGGCGCTACCACGCGATCGACCGCCGCCAGGCCGGCTTCCGACGCGCCCTCGAACGCCGCGATCTCCTCTTCCGACCGCTCTCACTGAACCTCGCGCGCTACGGAATCCGCAAGCCTGCCGAAGGCCCGATGGTCGAGATGTTCACCCGCGGGCGCGTGCCGGTATACGACCGCGGCGCGGTCCCCCTGATCCGCTCGGGTCGCATCCGGATCGTCGACGGACGGCGGCGCGCGATCGGCGGGCTCACGCGGTACGGCGTGCGCCTCGGCACCCACGAGGAGGAGTTCGACGCCGTGGTGCTCGCCACCGGCTACCGCTCGGGGCTGGAGCGCCTGTTCCCTTCCGAGCCGGGGCTGCTCCGTTTCGATCCGGTGATCGGCGACGTCGTTCCCCGAACGAACCACCGTTCGCGCGGCGCGAGCGAGCCGACCCTCTTCTTCCCGGGATTCGACGTCTCGCCGATCGGAGGTCTCGGCCTCGGTCTCTGGGGCTTCGAGGTGGGCCGGACGATCGCCCGCGAGCTCGGCGCCGACTAGGGAGCCTCTGCAGAGAGGCGGGTGCCAGGGCCGGGGCAGGCGGGGGCGCCG
>CAYYUT010000167.1:0-7442 GCA_964474935.1 uncultured Spirochaetales bacterium | reverse complement strand
GTCGTCCGACGTGACCGGGACGTCGTGGAGATTGAAGCTCTCCAGTAAGCGATAGAAGACCCGGCCGTCGCTGCGTTCGCTCACGACCGGGAAGCCCGCGAACATGAGCGCGTCGAGATCGCGATAGACCGTGCGTCGCACGCACTCGAGCTCGTCGGCGAGCCCATCGAGCGACACCCCCGAACGACTCCGCGCCAGGCGTTGGATCAGCCGCCACTGGCGCGCGAGCTGGTCACCCCGCATCGGCAGCCGCCGGTATGGACTGCGGGTCGTCCGAGAAGAATCGGACCAGCTGCTCTTCACGGAGCTGGGCGTCGCGGTATCCGAGCTCGATCAGGGGCTCGGCGTACTCCCCGTCGAACAGTACGTACGAGAGCAGGTCGGCTTCGAACCGACCGCTGGCGCCACTCTGCCTCAGGAAGTAACCGAGGAGCGGCGGAAGACGCACCCGGCCTTCCTTCGCAGCCAGGACGTCGGCGGCCACCTGGCCGAGGTCGGACGAGGGTCGGATCAGGACGTCCTGGATCAGGCGCAGGGGCTGATTGCGGTCGCGCGACGCAGCGTTCAGGCGCTCGACGAACTCGGGCCCGAACGCACGCAGTCCATCGTGGAGCAGCTCGTTCATCACCCGCATCCTCACCAGGTCGGTCTCGAGATGGTCGAGCAGCAGCGCGTTCAGGACCTTGCCGAACATGTAGACCGGGTTGCCGTAGGACTGGATGCGATGCCGAGCATTCTCGGAGTCGGGCTCGCTCCCCGGCGTCTGCCGCAGGCCGACGATCAGGACCCGGTCGGCGCCCAGCCGGATGGCCGGGACGAGCGGGGTGTTCAGGCGCAGACCGCCGTCGGCGAAGTAGGCGCGGCCGAGCCGGACGGCCGGAAACAGGATCGGAATCGCCGCGGAGGCGAGCGCGTGGAGGGGGGTCAGACGCGCCGCTCGCGACTCGAGATTGACCTCGGGACGCCACGAGACCCGGTCGCCGACGGCCTGCTCGACGAACACCACGGTGCGTCCGGAGGCGATCTCGGTGGCCGCGACGCAGGCGGCCCGCATGCGCCCCTCGCGGATGTTCCTCCGGATCCAGCGCCACGGGATCGCGTTCAGCACGGTCCGTTCGAGGGGGGCGGTGTCGAGGAGACCGGGCAGGCGGTCGGGCCAGCGATCCTCGCCCGGGTCGACGCCCTCCCGGCGCATCCCGAGCAGGCGACGGGGGATGCGGATCATGTCGCGCGCCGAGAAGGGCAGGGTCTCGTCGAGTCGAAAGCGACGCCAGATCTCGGCGAGTCGGTCGGCGCGTCCCGGGCCCTGGTGGGCGGTGGCCGCGAGGTAGCACGAGTGGATGGCGCCCACCGACGTCCCACACACGAGATCGATCTCGATGCGATGTCCGACCCGGCGGGGGAGCTCCTCGATCAGATAGCGGAGAACCCCGGCCTCGTACGCGCCCCGGGCACCGCCGCCCGACAGCACCACGGCGCGCACGGGTCGCCTCCGCTTCGGCTCGGGAGCGATCACCGGCTAGGGATGCCCTGTCCGGGGCACGAGTCCGGGTTCGAACGCGTCGGCGGTCCACCGGTACGGGTGCGCCCCCCGCGGCATCGCGACACCAGCCCGCGGTCGCGTCGCTCGCCGGCAGGCCGAGGTCGCGCCCTCGGCGAGTTCGGACCCGCGCACGCGGGTCGTCGCGGCAGACGACGCCCGTCGGGGGCAGGGCACTAGTTCACCCGCTCGACGTAGGCGCCCGTTCGGGTGTCGACCCGGATGCGCTCGCCCTCCTTCACGAAGAGCGGCACCTGCACCACGGCCCCCGTCTCGATGGTGGCCGGCTTGGTGGTGTTGGATGCGGTGTCTCCCTTGAGGCCGGGGTCGCACTGGGTGATCTCGACCTCGATGAAGGCCGGGAGTTCGATGTTGATGGGCTTGCCGTTCCAGAAGAGCACGTCGATTTCGGTGTTTTCCTTCAGGAAGCGACGGTCGTCACCGACCTGCTCGCTCTGGATCGGGATCTGGTCGTAGGACGAGGTGTCCATGAAGACCAGGCTCTCGCCGTCCTGGTAGAGATACTGCATGCGGCGGTCTTCGACGTCGGCTTCCTGGACCTTCTCGCCCGCGCGGAAGGTCTTGTCGAAGCTCCGACCGGTGCGGAGGTTCTTCACCTTGGTGCGCACGAAGGCGCCGCCCTTGCCGGGCTTCACGTGCTGGAAGTAGGTGATCGTCATCGGCTCGCCGTCGAGCTCGATCCGGAGTCCGTTCTTGAACTGAGAGGTATCCACCGCCACCTTGATGTCCTCGCTCCGGCGCCGATCAGGGCCTGCCGGTTTCCGTGGTCCGATTCGAACCGTTCGCCCACCCTCGGGACCGGGAACCTGCCGCGGCCCCTCCCGGTCGGATCGCCAAGCTGAGAGTTCCGGGACGTCCGAGATATCCGCGACGTCCGAGGCGCCGGCGCTCTGCCGGCGCTCCGCCTGCGCCGTGTCCTCGCCGCGCCCGCGCGGTCTCCACGCCATGCCGTGTCGGCACCGCCGGGGCAGACGCGCCCGGGCACCCTGGATTTCGCGAGCAGAAGCGCGAGGATAGCCGATACGCGCGGGTCCTGACCAGAGTCGCCGGGCGGTCACGCGGGGTCGTGCGGGCGGTGGAGCCGGTCCGGCCCGGAACCGACCGGATGCGCGCCCGTCAGACGGGCGACGTCTCGAGCTGGGGCCGCCCATCGCCGCCCTCGACGAGTCCGACGTGGTAACGCGGCCTGAATCCGAGCACCCGTTCGGCGAGTCGCGTGTCGAGCGTGAATCCGTAGCGGAGCGGGGCACGCAGCTTCGCCGCGCCGAACGCTTCGTGGCCGATCCAGGAGAGGGCTCTCCCAAGCCCCTCGAGCATGCCTCCCGGCATGCCGAGCGAGGGTCGACCGGTCCAGCGACCGAGGACCGAGAGGGGCACGCTCTCGCTCCCGGCGATGTTGAAGATCCCCTGAGCCCGGCGGTGCATGGCGCTCTGGACGGCCTTGGCGACATCCTTGTCCGAGACGAGCGCACACATCGGATCGAACCCGAGCGGGCGAAGTCGCCAACCGGGCGATCCGCCGAGGATCGGATTCAGATAGACGTAGCCGCCGGCCGCCACCACGGTCGCCACCCTCAGGAGGGCCACCCGCAAGCGATCGCTCCCGATCTCGCCGTGGAGGATCATGTCGCAGTCGATCCAGCTTCGGAGGCCGGGCGGGGTCGAGGGATCGAGCTCGAGCTCGCTGGTCTCGCGCAGGCGGTTGGCGTTGCCCGGGGGCAGCCGATAGACGAAGGCGCTCCCGATGGCGACCAGATGCTCGACGCTCGCCGCCTCGAGCGCGTGCTGGAGCACGAGTCGGGTCTCGGCGGTGCGAACGGGAAGGCCGGACACGATCGGGGCGCCGGGCGCCCTCCGGGCGTGCCTGGGGACGTACACCACGGTGTCGATTCCTGCATCGAGGAACCGTTTCGAACGGAAGAAGTCGAGCGCCTGGCGGTGTCGGGCGATGTCCACCGTGTGGTAGACGAAGCGGGTCGGGGCGTCGGCGACGAAGCGGTCGAAGGCGCGCGGGGAGGGCCCTTCTCCGATCGCGAGGAGCCGGCCGACGCGATCGTCGTGGAACAGCGCCTTGGCCACCCGCCGGCCGATCGGCTCGTCCGCATGGGTGACGAGGACCGACCTCACGAGCGGTTCCGGTCGAGCAGGAGCTGCACCTCGCGACGTACCCGGTTCGCGAGGTAGCGCACGAGGCGCGGGTCGTCCGCGCCTTCCGGCCCGAAGCGTTCGTGGAAGGCGAGGGGCTCGCCGTACACGATCCGGTAGCGCACCGGGTAGGGCAGCAGACCGAGCGGTCCGAACCAGGGAAAGGTCGGGGTGATCGGGAAGCTCGGCGTGCCGAGCAGGCGCGCGATCGTCTTCAAGTCGAAGATCACCGGCATCTGGTCGTCGCTCCCCACCACCGCGGTCGGGACGATCGGCGCGCCGGCCCGCAAGGCGTGCTCCACGAAGCCGCAGCGGAAGCGTTGAACCCGGTAGCGCTGCGTGATCGTCTTCTGGACTCCGGCGATTCCCTCCGGAAAGACCAGCAGGAGCTGGTCGTCGTCGAGGACGTCGGCCACGTTCTCGGACGTTCCGACGATCTGACCGACACGGGCGAAGAAGAGGTTCACCCAGGGAAGCCGCCCCGCCCAGCGGTCGACGACCGTGCGGGCGAGCCGCGGCGGGTCGGTCCGGAGCAGGATGTCGACCACCAGCATCGCCGCATCGAAGGGCAGCAGACCCGCGTGGTTGGAGGCGAGTACGGCGGGCCCGCTGGTCGGGATGTGGTCTCCGCCTTGGCTCCGGGCGCGGAAGTAGAGCTTGTGGAGCGCGAAGAAGAGCGGAAAAGCCTGCTGCGTGGCCCGGGGAGAGAAGCCGTAGCGATCATAGGGCGCGTCACCGTCGAGGAGATGTTGCAGGGCCTCGAGGCGCCTGCGTTCGTCGGGAGCCAGCAGCCGCTCGATCAGTCCGCGCGGCTCCGCCAGCTCGACGTCGGCGAGCCGGGGGACATGGGCACGACGACGCGAACGGTCGCGGTCTGGACGTCGCGGGGCCGGGCTCTCGAGGCGCGGCGCGCGCAGACGCCCGCCCGGCTTCGGGCGCTCCCGGCTGCGCGCGGGACGGTTCCAGCTGGCGAGCGCCTCGAGTCGGTCGCCGAACGGGTCGATCGCGACGGGCGCTTCGAATGGGTCGGCTCCGAGCGCGGTCCGCGCGGATTCGGGCGGCGGGAGCACGATCGCCTCGCTCGTGACGCCATCCAGCCACAGGACGTCGGGTTCGTGCGGGGTGCTCACGGCAGCTCCTCTTCCGGTGCGACGGCCCGTAGCGCCAGCTCCTCGGCCAGGGCCGCCATGGCCCGCGCCGCCCGGCTCGACGGCGCGTACTCGAAGATCGATAGGCCGCGCGACTGGGCTTCGTCGATCTTCACGTGGAAGCCCACGACCGTGTGTGCCAGCTCCTTGGGGAAGCGGGTCTTGAGTCGCTCGAGCACCTCGTGGGCCATCCGGGTGCGCCGGTAGAACGTCGGGATCACCATCGAGATCCGGAGCGCCCGGTGCGCGTACCGGGTCCGCACCATCGCCACGCTCCGGGTGAGCTCTGCGCATCCGTCGAGGGCCAGGAAGGTCAACGGGACGGGGACCACGAGCTCCTCGGCCGCACGCAGCACGCTCAGCGTGAGCGGGCCGAACGAGGGGGGCGCATCGAAGAGCACGAAGTCGTAGCGATCGATCTCGGGCAAGGCGCGGAGCGTCTGGTCGAGGCGGTCCGTCGGGTCGGCTGCACCGCCTTCCCAGGCTGGGAAGAGTGCGAGCGACTTGTTCGCGACGACGACGTCGAGGCCCGGGATGCGGCTCGCGGCGATCGGCAGCTCGCCACCGCTGCGCGAGCCGCGCCCTGCAGACTTCCGGGGCCCCGGCCGGTCGAGCGCCGCGTCGTCGAGCATCACGTCGAGCACGAGGTCGATCGCCGACCGTGCGCCGCGATGCACGTCGAGCCCGAGGACCTTGCCGAGCTGGCCCTGCGGGTCGAAGTCGATCGCGAGCACCCGGCGCTTGCGCTCGCGTGCCAGATAGGCGCCGATGTTGGCGGTGAGCGTCGTCTTGGCGCTCCCGCCCTTCTCGTTGATGAACGCGATTCGCCGCGGAATGGGTCGTCCCTTCCGGCGCCTTGATCGTCTCGAGCCAGGCCGAGCGTGCACACGGCGTCGAGTTGCCACTCCCGTCGGGAGACCCTCGCGAGCGTCGGCCGGCTCACCGCAGACCCACATGATCTCGCTCTTCCGGATCGACGCCGTGCCGTGGTGGCACCTGCGATCCAGTGTCGGGTTCCGGCCCGTTCCGCCTCGATGTCACGCTGCTGAGACGCGGCCCTGGACCGCGAGGGTCCCGGCATGCGATCCCGGAGAAGCTGGCTCGAGGCGAGCAGCAAGAAACGACGACTGCATCCACGGCAGCTTGGACAGACACGCCCCCAACGCAGAAATTGTCGCTCCCGGCTTCGGGTGTCAACGGCTAAAGCGAGGTGGGGCGAGAGTTCGCGCGATGCGTGCAGGGATGGGACCGGATTCGCGGTCGGATGGGTTCGTGCGAGACGGGAGTCGGCGCTGTCGAGGGGGCGTCCCCTCGACGGGGACGCCCCGACCCGGAGCACGAGAGGTCGAGGGGCGGTCAGGCTCCCTTGGCCGTCTTGACCGCTTCGGTGAGTGCCGGGACCACCTCGAAGAGATCGCCCACCACGCCCATGTCGGCGACCTCGAAGATCGGAGCATCGGCGTCCTTGTTGATCGCGATGATGAAGTTCGACGCCTTCATTCCGACGAGGTGCTGGATGGCTCCCGAGATGCCGGCCGCGATGTAGAGCTTCGGCGTCACCACCTGTCCGGACGAGCCGACCTGGCGCTCGTGGGGCAGCCAGCCGGCGTCGACCACCGGACGCGACGCACCCATGGCGCCACCGAGGATCTCGGCGAGCGGCTCGATCACCTCGGGGAACTTCTCCGGCGCACCGAGTCCGCGGCCACCCGAGACGATCACGTTGGCCTTCGTGAGGTCGACGCCCTTCTTCTCGGCCTCCTTCACCCCCTTGAAGGCGATGCGGAGGTCGTCCGACGAGATGCCCGCGTCGAGCGGGGTGACCTTTCCGTCGCTGCTGCCCTCGAAGGGCGGCACGGCGCCCGGCTGGACCGTGGCGACGACGTGGCTCGCATTGGTTCGGATCTGACCGTCGAGCTTGCCGTTGAAGATGCGTCGGTAGAAGAGCGGGCTCCCGCCTTCGATCTCGATGTTGAAACAGTCGGTGACGAGGGCGGCGTCGAGGGCGGCCGCGATCCGGGGCGCCACGTCCCAGCCACTCGGGGTGTGTGAGAGCAGCACCATGTCGGCGCCCGAGGCGTCCACCGCGGCCCGGATCGCCTTGGCATGGGCGTCGGCGTTGTAGTTCTCGAGCTCGGGCGCGTCGGCCAGGTAGACCTCGCCGCCGCCCTTCTTCGAGAGGTCCTCGGCGTGGGCGCTTGCATCCTTGCCGAGCACGAGGCTCTTCACCTCGTAGCCACTCCCGGCCAGCTTCTGGCCGAGGGCAGCGATCTCGTAGGTCGCCTCGCGGACCTTCCCGTTCTGGATTTCGCTGACGATGAGAAGGGTAGGCATCGGGTTGTCTCCTTTCGCGGGCTAGAGAAGCCCGAGCTCCTTGATCTTGCCCACGAGCTTTCCGACGACCTCGTCGGTCGAGCCCTCGATCATCTGGGCGCCCTCGCCCTTCGGCGGCACGTAGACCTTCTCGAACGAGATCTTGGCCGCGCCGGCACCGACCTGACCCGACAGCCCCAGATCGGCCACCGTCTTCGTGTCGACCGGCTTCTTCTTGGCGGCCATGATGCCCTTGAGCGACGCGTACCTCACCT
>CAYYUT010000166.1:0-7452 GCA_964474935.1 uncultured Spirochaetales bacterium | reverse complement strand
CTACGTGGCCGACGTCGTGTACTCCCGCCCCGTCGGCGTGACGGGCTTTGCGCACTCCGATCAGCTGCTCGAGGAGATCGGCGTCACCCCCTCCCTCTACGAGGGACCGACCGGCATCGTCGGTGTCCTCGCGGAGCGGCTGCACCGCGAGGGGGTGGAGGTCGTCTCCCTCTGGGCCGGTCTCCCCCACTACATCAGCGCGACGCCCAACCCCCGCGGAGCGCTCGCGCTGATCCACAAGCTCGTGTCCGCCACCGGGATCGTGATCGACGACCGGCCCCTCGAGCGCGAGGCGGCGGCCTTCGAGGAGAAGATCTCGGCCCTGGTCGCGGGCGACCCCGAGCTCTCGGAGTACGTGCGGCAGCTCAAGCGCCGCGAGTTCGCGAACTGAGCGCTCGCTTCAGACGAGCTCGATCGACTCCTCGATCAGCATCACCGGGATGTCGTCGTCGACGGGGTAGAGGACCTTGCCGTCCTCGCGCAGCAGGCCCTCGCCGACCGGCTTGGCGACCGGCTCGCCGCCGCGATTGCGCTGGCGGCCGGCCTCGACCTCCGCGTTGATTCGGGCGAGCACGTCGGCCCCGGCGAGGGCGACGGGCTGCTTGGTCTCCGGGCAGACCAGGATCTCGAGCAGCTCGGGATTGACGGGCATTCGGGTCTCCTCCTCCGGACTTCGCCGGGATCTAGCGCAGCATGCTCGACGGGTAGTCGAGGATGCGCCGGGCGACGATCAGCTGGTTGATCTGCTGCGTGCCCTCGTAGATGTCGTTGATCTTCGCGTCGCGCATCCACTTCTCGACCAGGAGCTTCTTCGAGAAGCCCGGGGGGCCGAGCAGCTCGATCGCCTTCTGCGTGATCTTCGTCACGGAGAGGCCGGCCTTGGCCTTCGCCATCGACGCCTCGAGGTTGTTCGGCTGCCCACGCCCCATCATGGCCGCGGCCCGCCAGGTGAGCAGTCGAGCGGCCTGGAGCTCGGCCTCCATGTCGATCACGTCGCGCTCGACGGCCGTCTGGTCGGCGGGAGCCGCGTCGTAGCGGATCTCGACGCCCTGACGCTCGAGCTCCGTCTTGACGAAGTCGAGCGCCGCGCGACCCACACCCACCGCCATCGCCGCGACGATCGGTCGGCTGGCGTCGAAGGTCGCCATCGCGCCCTTGAAGCCCTTGTCGCCCGACTTCGAGGCGCCCTTCTTGCGTACCTTCTCGCTTCCGAGGAGGTTCTCGCGCGGGATGCGGCAATCCTCGAAGACCAGCGTCGCCGTGTCGGAGGCGCGGATCCCGAGCTTCTTCTCGAGTCCGACGAGACGCATCCCCGGCGTCCCGGCCGGCACCACGAACGACTTGATCCCGCCACGCCCGGCCGATTTGTCGACGGTGGCCCAGACCACCACGAACCCGCCGTCGACGGTGGAAGCGCCTTCGCCGGCGGTGCAGAAGATCTTGGTGCCGTTCAGCACCCACTCTTCGCCGTCGAGGTGGGCCGTGGTCTGGATCGCGGCCGCGTCCGAGCCGGCGTTCGGCTCGGTGATGGCCATGGCCCCCCAGATCGGGTGACCGTGGGCCTTGTACGGGGCCAGGAACTTGTCGCGCTGCTCGGGGGTCCCGGCCGCCGCGACGGCCGACCCGCCGAGGGCCGCCGTCGGCATGCGCAGGTAGAGGGCCGCGTCGCCCCAGCAGAGCTCCTCGGCCTGGATGCAGACCTGGATGAAGCCGTCGCTAGGCTGGTTGGGATCGCCGCCCGTGTCCGGACTGCGGCCCTCCTTCCAGTACCAGTTCACCCACTCGGTGGGCAGCGCGTGCTCTTCGTCGTCGTAGCGTCGCGAGATCGGACGCATGCGCTCGGCGGCGACCTGGTGGAAGTAGTCGCGCGCGGCGCGGGTGTTGTCGGTCATCTCGAACGAGATCGGCATGGCGGCTCCTGGGTGAACGATTCTAGACGATGGTCAGGGCTTCGAAGCAAGCGAAGCCCGAGGCATTGCGCAGGTGCATTTCGGGCAGGTACTCGCGCGTGTAGCCGTGGCCGCCGAGCACCTGCACCGCTCCGTCGGCCACCTCGAGTGCCACCCGTCGCACCTGGTGGCGCGCGAGCGCCGCTTCGCGGGTGGCATCGAGTCCCTGATCGAGACGCCACGCGGCCTCCCACACGAGCATCCGGGCGCCGTCGATCTCGATCGCCATGTCGGCGAGCTTGAACGCGATGGCCTGCTTGCTCGCGATCGGGGCCCCGAAGGCCTCGCGCTGCTTGGCGTAGTCGCGAGCGATCTCGAAGGCGGAGCGGGCCATGCCCACGCCGCAGGCGGCCGTCGCCACGCGGCCGCGGGTCACGATGTCGGCCACCGCGCCGGAAGTGGCGTAGAGGCGGGCGTCCACGCCGACCGCGACGCCCGACAGCTCGAGCTCGACGGTCGGAAGGGCCTGCAAGCCGAGGTTGCGTTCGCGCTCGCTCGCGAGGCCGCTCGCATCGCGGGGCACGACGAAGGCCTCGGGCTCGCCATCGAGACAGGCGGTCACGACCACGTGTTCGCCTGCGTCGAGCCAGGGCACCAGGCATTTTCGCCCCGTCAGCACGTAGCCCGATCCCTTGCGTTCGGCCCGCGTGGCCGGCCGATAGGCATCGACGTCGCGGGTCGGCTCGCTCACCGCCAGGGCTCCGGGAACGAAGCTCGTCCCCGTGAGAGGCCCGATCACGCGCTGGCGCTGGCTCTCGTCGCCGTGGTCGGCGACCGGCAGGCCCGACAGGGACGGCGAGAGGATCGCGAGCGCGATGGCGAGATCGCCGCGCGCGAGCTCCTCGGCGATCAGGCTGCCGGTGACGGCACTGCGCTCGCCGCCCCCGCCCTGGGCTTCGGGCAGGGCGTTCGCCACCAGGCCGAGCTCGTGGGCCTGGGCCAGAACACCGTCCGGGATCTTGGCCGACTCGTCGCAGTCGCGCGCGAGGGGGCGGATCTCGTTCTCGGCGAACTGCCGCACGGTCTCGATCACGAGCTGCTGTTCGTCGTCCGGCTGGAAATCGATCATGGCGTGTTCCTCTCCGGAGGCAGGGTGGCCCCCGGCCAGTTGGTCTCGTCCGCGCCGTGGCGCTCGGAGCGCGAACGCTTCGGGGCCACGCGAACGAATATCGAAGAGCGGTTGCGCGGCCGCCGATGGCCCGTCCGGTGGACGTCGCATCGCTCGTCGAGCAGGGCCGCTTCGAGCCCCTGGCGGCCATCTACGGCTGTCCGCGCCGCCCCGGAACCATCCGACTCATCCGACTCGGCGCGGCCGCCCGTCGCTTCGAGCGTTGATTTGCGGGTCAGCATCGAGTTTACCAACACCACGGACGCTCGCACGAGGCTCCGATGGCTCCATGCCCATCGCGCAGGTCGCACGCTGCGACCGGGGAGCCCGGGCGCCAGCCCGGAGAAGGCGAGGCGCGTCTCGCAGCGGCAGTGGGAGAAGCCCGCACGGTCGGCGGGTTCAGGGGTTGTCGATGAGATGTCCAATACGTCCAAACCTATAAGGGCCATGACAATGGTCGAACTGTTCTGGAAACTCCATGGACCCGGGACTCGACGATCGAGGGCCATCGACCAGACTTGCCATGGCCACGCGCGATCGACGGCGGACTTCCGAGCTGGTCGCGCGAGAGCCCGGGGATCCGCCTCGGGAGGTTCCCACCGAGGCAGATCGATCGGTCGCAGCCAGGCCGAGGGCGGCTCAGATCGGCTCCCGCGGTTCCGTTCGCGGGACTCTCAGCCCGTTTCGAGCTTGACGCGACGCAGCGGACGTTCTAATCAACGCAACGCCTGCGCCTTGTCTCGTGCCGCCCGTTTCCGAAGTCTGCCGTCACACACGGGCGTGACGAAGGCCGGCCGTAGAGTTCCCTGACGGCGAGGTATTCCGGTCCACGAATGAAGCCCATCTTCTCCAAGGCTCTCGCTCGACGATCATGGCTCCCGCTCTTGATAGTCGCGGTGGCGGTCGCGTCGACGCTCGCGCTCGTCCCCTTCGACGGTGACGAAGCGTCCGCTGCCTCGGAGGCCGACTCGGACGATGGCCCCGTCATCGTGGCCGGTTCGGTCTGCGAAGCCCAGTTCCTGAAGAAGCAGGCCGAGGACGATCCCTCGCTCCGCTACGAGATTCCGCCGGAGTACGACAAGGCCCTGCCTTCCTACAACGCCTGTCTCTCCCACGAGCTTGCGTGGGACGAGGACGCGCCCGGTCCGAACCAGCCGATTCCGTTCAGTCATCAGCACCACGCAGGCGAGTACCAGATCCAGTGTCTCTACTGCCATTCGGGCACCGACCGCTCCCAGTACGCCGGAATGCCGTCGGTGGAGCTCTGCATGGGCTGCCACCAGCACTTCTCGTCCGACTACGACCAGCTCGAGGGCATCCAGATCCTCAAGCGCCACTGGGAAGAGCAGGAGCCGATCGAGTGGATCCAGATCCACCGGGTTCCCGAGCACGTGCAGTTCAAGCACAACCGCCACGTCGCGGCCGGGCTCGACTGCAACCAGTGTCATGGCTCGACGACGGAGCCGGTGGAGAACCAGCACAAGCTCTACCTCGTGCCCGACACGAAGTGGTGGGGCTATGGGCTGCCCGCCCGCAAGCTCCAGATGGGCTGGTGCATCCAGTGCCATCGCGAGAACGGCGCTTCAGAAGACTGCCTGACCTGCCACTACTAGGCGCCAGGCCCGACGACGCAGCAAGGAACCCATCACGATGCCCGATCTCGATCGACGTAGCTTCCTCAAGGCGGCCGGTGCCACGGCCGCCTCGCTCACGGCATGCCACGGGGAACCGGTCAACAAGATCATCCCCTACGTCGCCGGCGTCGAAGAGTTCACGGTCGGGATCTCGACCTACTACGCCTCGACCTGCCGCGAATGTCCGGCGAGCTGCGGCCTCCATGTGAAGACGCGTGAGGGGCGGCCGATCAAGCTCGAAGGCAATCCCGATCATCCGGTGAACCGCGGCAGCCTGTGCGCACGCGGCCAGGCCGGTATCGGCCGGACCTACCATCCGGATCGCTATCGCCAGCCGATGCGACGATCGGCGGACGGCGGGCTCGAGCCGATCTCGTGGGACGAGGCGATCGCCCTCGCGGCGGAGAAGATCGGCGGCGCGGCCGGGCGGACCTTCCTGCTCGGCTCCGACCCCGGTCCGACGCTCGGCGGGCTGCTCGACGACTGGGTGCGTGCCGTGGGCGCGGGTGGTCGTGTGGTCTTCGAGCCCTTCGCGCCTGAATCGCTGCGCGCCGCGACCGCCGACGTGTTCGGGCGGGAGACCGAGCCTCGCTTCGACCTCTCGAAGGCCGATCTGGTGATCGACTTCGGGTCCGACTTCATGGAGACGGGCCTCTCGCCGACCGAACACTCGCGCCAGCTCGCCGACGCGCGCGATCTCTCAAAGCATTCCGGTGGCGGCGCGCGCCTCGTGAGTGTGGGCCCTCGCAGGTCGCTCACGGCATCGAACGCCGAGGAGTGGATCCCCGCTCGACCGGGGACCGAGGGAATCCTGGCGATGGCGATCGCACGGGCCGCCGTCGCCGCGGGTGCCGGTGGTGCCTCGGGCGCATCGTTGCGGAGGCTGACCTCGGGCTTCGACGCGAAGACGGCGGCCGAACGAACCGGTGTCGACGAGGCGACCATCCTGCGACTCGGGAGAGCGGTTGCGACCGCCGAGGCGCCCGTCGCGCTGCCGCCCGGCGTCGCGCTGACCGGGCGGCGGGCCACGGCCACTGCGTCGGCCGTCCTGCTCCTCAACGCGGTCGGAGGGGCGGTCGGAAAGACCCTCCACCTGCCCGCCGATACCGGCGCCACGCCCGCGAGCTTCCGCGACGTCCTGACCCTCACCGAATCCATGAAGAGCGGCAAGGTGGCGGTGCTGCTCGTGCACGGAGCGAATCCGGCCTACGCGCTGCCGAAGTCGAGCGAGTTCGAAGCGGCGCTCGACAAGGTCGGCTTCGTGATCTCGTTCGCCTCGATGGCCGACGAGACCTCCGAACGCGCCGATCTGGTGCTTCCCGACCACTCGCCGCTCGAGTCGTGGGGCGATGCCCAGCCGCGGTCGGGCGTGCGGGGGCTCCAGCAGCCCACCCTGCGGCCGCTCTTCGACACGCGCGCTCTCGGGGACAGCCTGCTCGACATCGCACGCGCCATCGGAGGTCGTGCGGCGGCCGGTCTGCCCGACGGCAGCTTCCGGACGCTTCTCGAGCGTGCCTGGGCCGACGTCGACTTCAAGCAGGCCCTCGGCCAGGGTGGCGTCTTCGACGAGGCCGCGAGCCAGGGCGTCGCCACCGTCTCCGCTGGTCTGGGAGGTATCGAGGTCACCGAGCCTCTCCTGGAGGGCGATGGCTCGTTCGTCCTGATGCCCTTCCCGACCGGACTGCTCTCCGATGGCAGCGGCGCCAACCTGCCGTGGCTGCAGGAGATCCCGGATCCCGTCACCAAGATTGCGTGGCAGTCATGGTGCGAGGTGAGCAATCGGACGGCCGAGAACCTCGGTGTCGAGTTCGGTGACGTGCTCGCGATCGAGACACCCAACGGGCGTCTCGAGCTGCCGGTCGTCCCGCGCGGCGGGCTCCGCGACGACGTCGTGGCGGTGCCGATCGGGCAGGGCCACAGCGTCGGTCACTATGCCTCGATGACGAGCGAGGGCCGACCGGGCGAGGTCCGTGGCGCGAACGTGCTCGATCTCCTCCCTGTCGCGACCGACGAGTCGGGCGCGCGTGCCTGGTTGTCGGTGAAGGCCCAGGTCTCGGCAACGGGCCGATACGAGCGGCTGCCGTTGTTGCAGACGAACGACAACAAGCGCGAGCGGATGCTCGGCCAGTCGATCGCTCTGGCCGCTTTCAAGTCGCACGAGAAGGGCGCAGCCTATCCGCGGCACGGCGGCGACCATGGAGCGGACGAGCACGGCGACGATCATCACGCCGGCGGCGGCGCTGCCGACCCGGCCCACGTCGACGTGGCGGCGGCCCCGGCCGGCGCCGACCATGGCAGTGGCCACCACGAGCACCCCGATCCGCACCTCTATGCGCCCTACGACCCGGCCGACGACGCCATCCACCGTCTCAACGGTCAGGTGACGCACGACGACGAGCAGGGCACGGCGCCCTATCGCTGGGGCATGACGATCGATCTCGATCGCTGCAACGGCTGCAGCGCGTGCGTGGCGGCCTGTTACGTCGAGAACAACATCCCGATCGTCGGCGAGCGCGAGACCGTGCTGGGTCGGCACATGTCATGGTTGCGGATCGAGCGCTGGGTAGGAGACGGCGAGGTGGAGCTGGGCGGGGGACGCCCGCGGCCCCGTAGCTCCGAGGGCTACGGCGGGGCACCCGATGTGCGCCACTCGCCGATGCTCTGTCAGCACTGCGGCGCAGCCCCCTGCGAGCCGGTCTGTCCCGTCTTCGCGACCTACCACAATCCCGAGGGCCTGAACGGGATGATCTACAACCGGTGC
>CAYYUT010000165.1:0-7470 GCA_964474935.1 uncultured Spirochaetales bacterium | reverse complement strand
TCCACCCCGTCCATCGCGACCAGCAATTCGGCTCCGGTCGCCGTCAGATCGGCCTGATCGAGTACCGGGAGCGGACCGTCCTCGAGCAGGACCCCCTGGGTACGGGCCTGCTCGCCCGCCAGCTCGGCGAGGCGGCCCTCCTCGATCGGGGCCACGGCCAGCCCGAGTCGCTCGGCCTCGGCGACCAGTCGACGCACCTCGGGACGGGCCCGACGGCGCCACCACAGACGGACCAGCTTCCGACGCCGAGCAGCCAGCGCCTCTTGCACGGGATGCACGCCGTACACCCATTCCATGAGCGGAAGGTAACGCGGGCCGCGAGCAGTCCGAGCGGCGCGACGCCTCCGATCAGATCCGCTCGCGCAGCGTCTCGAGCGAGGCGAGCAGCGTGTCGGGTGCAGGGATCCGAGGATGATTCTTCAGCTCGAACTCGAGGTACGAGACGAGCTCGCCGAGCGCCATGCGCACCTGGTGCTCGGGATCGTCGGCGAGTCGAAGCGCCCGCTGGAGCAGCTGATCGGGATCGATGTGGGGCCCCGACTCGAACCGCACGCCAGCCAACAGCGCGGGGAAGCGGTGCGACGTGTCCTCGAGAACACGCTCCAGCCGCTGCGTCACCGGCGCCTCACCCTCGACCTCGGCGAGCGGCCGCGCCAGCTCGTGGAGCAGCTTCACGTGGGCCTCGATGCACTCGCGGAGCGCCTCCTCGTCCTCGGCGAGCAGATCGGATTCGGGAAGCGTCTCGACTGCACGGGGACTGCGGACGAGCTTGATGGCGCCGACGAAGCGGAGCATCTGGACCGCGCGGGCCGTGGCCAGTGGCTCGACGTCGAGCTGCTCGCACACGGCCGGGAAGGACGACTCGAGGGCCAGCGCATCGAAGAGCAGACCATCCGGCCCGGAGAGCCGACTCCCCGCCCCCTCCACCGGCAGGAGTTGAACGCCCGGATCCTCGAGCAGCCCCTTGAACTTCTTGAGGTCCTCGCGCTGCTGGATGCCTTCGGCCACCAGCCGGCGGGTCGGGAGCGACAGACGGACCACGTTGTCCGGCTTGACATCACCAGCGAAGAGATGGACCGCGCCCGCGGTGTACGCGAAGAGCGACCGGACGATCTCTTCGACCTGGAACTTCACGCCGTGCCAGAGGTCGCGCGGCGCGAGGAAGCCCTTCTCGACGAGCACCTTGCCGAAGCGCTGGTCGGGGGTGAAGGCTTGCTCGGCCTCGCACAGCTGGTCGATCGTGAGCATCCCGGCGCGGATCAGGCATTCGCCGAGTCGGTCGCCCGCGAGATTCGAGGCCGCGAAGACGACCTCCCCGCGGTGCAGATAGACCGACTTGGCCTCGTCGCGATGACCAAAGAGGAGCAGACCCGAGCCGCCGCTGGCGTGCGCAAGCCCGAGCAGGTCCCCCACCGGGAGGTGCGAGACATCGGCAACGAACACCAGCCGCGCCGAACCGTCCGGACCGAACAGCTCGTCGCCGAACTCGACCTCCTCTCCGAGGTCGAAGGGCAGCAACGCACGCAGCGACGCAGTCAGGGACACGGCCCCGACCGGTCGCTCGAGCGGATGGGCCGATTCGAGCTCGGGCTCCACATCCATGGCCAGATCACTCCAGGACGGGCAGTGCCACGCGCGTCCGATCCTCGATTCTTCGACGCTGCTCGCGGCAGGCTTTAGGCGCGCGGCGCAGACGCGCGCTCGCTGCGCATCGCCTGCTCAAGTCATCGCCCGGGATCGACCGATGAATGGCCCGGAGGGTGCGATGCATCAGATCAGCGAGGGAGCCGACCGTCGCCGACATCCGCGGCTCGCGGTGCGCGTTCCGGTTCGACTGTCGACGATCGATCCCGAGCCCGATCCGGGCACGGGACGACCCTTCTTCCGCACTTCCGACGACACGTGTGCGAATCTCTCGCATGGCGGACTCTTCATCCAGACCGACGAGCCGCTCATGCCGGGCCGGCGTCTGCTGATCGAAGTTCGCCTACCCGATGGCCAGCCCGTCGAGGTCGTGGGTCGCGTCGCCTGGGTACGACGCACGCCGACCGTCGGAGCACGCACCGGATCTTCGCCCCCGGGCCCAGGTACGTGGACCCGGATCGGCGGAAGCCGCGTCGCGGGGCCGGGGAACGACGCCGGCTCGCTCGGCGACGATGTGGCCGACACGGAGCCGGGAATCGGCGTCGAGCTGCTTGGTGGGATCCCGGATCAGCTGAGTGCGCTCCACGCATTCCTCGCGCGATCGGAGCCGCGCCGCGTGTGATCATGGAACATGGAGTGCGCGCTTCCCGCTTGCCCAGCCGCCGTTCGAGCGGTTATGCTCCCTCCGCCATGAAGCCGCACGGAATGTTTCGCATCGCCCACGCGAACCGGTCGATCGAGAATCTTCTCGATCCGCTGGCCCGTCGCGAGCGAAGGGTGAGTCGCATCGTCGAATCGCTCCGGAGCGAGATCCTCGAGGGCGGTGGGGGTGTGCGCATCCGTCGCGTCTTCGAGAACCCTCGTGAGGTGTTCCGGCTCGAGCTCGAGATGCCCGAGCTCGGCTATCAGCGCACGACACTCCTCGACCGCGACGCCCTCGAAGCCCTTCTCGAGATCGAGGAAGTCCGCGAGCGGGTTCGCGCAACCCTCTGAGCACCGGCTCTCCGCGAGCCCTCCCGCACACGAATCACCCGGCCCCGGCACATCGAGGTCGCGCGCGCGTCATGGCGCGGCGTGCCGGAAGCCTGGGTGGTGGGTACCCTCGCGGGCGTTCGTGCCGCGACGGGGGCGGCGTGGTCGGAGCGGCTGCCCGACGGGCCCACCCGCCCCGCCACGACGGTGCCCGGGGCAGGAGTCGAACCTGCACGGCGCGAGGCCGGGCGATTTTAAGTCGCCTGCGTCTACCGATTCCGCCACCCGGGCACGCGTGAACGAGGATACCCGGCCGCATGTTCCACGGAAACAAGGTCATCGTCGTCATGCCGGCCAACAACGCCGAGCGACCCCTGGAACGCACCGTGGCCGAGATCCCGCGAGACATCGTGGACGAGATCATCGTGACCGACGATGCGAGCCACGACGGAACCGCGCCCCTGGCGAGGCGTCTCGGCCTGCACACGCTGGTGCATGAGCAGAATCGGGGCTACGGCGGGAACCAGAAGACCTGCTACCGCGAGGCCCTCGGCCGTGGCGCCGACATCGTGGTGATGCTGCACCCCGACTACCAGTACACGCCGGCCCTGATTCCCGCCATGGTGGGTCTCGTCGCCGACGGCCCCTACGACGTCGTCCTGGGCTCGCGGATCCTCGGCGGACGCGCGCGGGCGGGCGGCATGCCCCTCTACAAGTACATCGCCAACCGCCTGCTGACGGCGTTCCAGAACCTGCTCGCGGGCGCGAAGCTCTCGGAGTACCACACCGGCTACCGCGCCTTCACGCGCGAGGTGCTCGAGGCGCTACCCCTCGACGAGAACTCGGACGATTTCGTCTTCGACAATCAGATGCTGGCACAGGTGCTGTCGGCCGGCTTCGAAATCGGCGAGGTGAGCTGCCCCACCCTCTACTTCGACGAAGCCAGCTCGATCAATCTCGGACGGTCGATCCGCTACGGCCTGGGCGTGCTCGGAGTCTCCGTCGCGCTGCTCGCGCATCGACGGGGCTGGCTCCAGATTCGCTGGCTCGACCCGAACGGACGCCGCCTCGTGGAACGCTCCGGCGAGGCGGTGCAACGATCGGTCGACGGGATCAGTGGACCGGGATCACCCGGGGCTGAGCCCACGAACCCTTCGGCACGCTGACGCGCAGCACGCCGTTTCGGAAGCTCGCCGAGATGTTGTCGACGTCGGCATCGCGCCCGAGCGCGAAGCGTCGCGCGAATGCGCCCCCCCTGCGCTCGCGCCGCAGCAGACGCCCTCCTTCGGGCGCGACCTCCTCGGAGCGCTCCCCGCGGACCGAGAGCTGACCCTCTTCGACACGGACCTCGATCTCGCTCTCGGCGAAGCCCGGCAGGTCGGCGACCACCTCGAAGCGGTCCTCGAACTCGACGACGTCCACCGAGGGCTGGAAGACCGGCTTCGGGGAAGCGGCAACCGCGCCCTCGAAATCAGCGAAGAGACGATCGAACAACGACGGTACGACGATTCGACTCATGTCAGACCTCCTTGTGCAGGAACCCTAAGCACCGGCCGAAGGCTGTCAACGCGACCGCTGCCGGGCCCCGCCATCAGGGAGCGTCCGGATCGACCGCCAACAGGTTGGGAGGAGCGCGTCTCAGCAGATCGAGCGCATCGGCAATGCCGCGCGCTCTCTCGAGATCGGCGATCTCGATCAGGATCGCGGGCCGCGTGCCGTGCCGACGCAACTCGATCAGGGGCGATTGTTCGAGCCAGACGGACACCGCGGAGATCTCGGCGAGCGGCAGTCGGAAGCGTTGCTGGCGGCCTCGCCGGCGCACCCAGAGTCGACGGGGCGGCTGCGCCTCGCCGAGCAGAGGGTCCACGTTCTGCATCTCGGCGGCCGCCGCCGGGTCGATCTCGAACGACTCGGTGTATCCGACGACGACCAGACCGGCCTCGTCCACGTCGAGCTGGGGAAGGTTCGCCACGGCCTCGGCGAGATAGGCTTCGGCGGCAGCCGCGCGTTCCGGACTGAAGGGCACGGGCTCGGGCACGTAGGGCCGGATGCAGGACACGAGCAGCCAGGCCACGATCGCGACGGCCGCGGGATACAGCCTGGAAGCGGAGCGTCTCGACACTCAGCGAGTCTACCAGCGGCGTATCGCGCGGCCGCGCGTCAAGGGGCTGGGCTCCCTCGTGCTCGTGGCCGAAGGGAGCGAGCTGGAGGCGCCGCCCGGATTCGAACCGGGGATAAAGGATTTGCAGTCCTCTGCCTTACCACTTGGCTACGGCGCCCCAGAGAGCTGGACCGGCGGCCCAGGGGACGAAAGCGGGGCGGCGACGCGCATTGGGTTAACGTGCAGGCGCCCGGGGGGCATGGGGTAACGCGACCGCCTGGCGGCGTCAATCCGGCCGCAGGCCGCGAGCGCGTCGGCTGGCCACCGAACGGAGCCGCGAACCCCGCTCGGGCCGAGGTCGCGAGCGCCGTGGACGCGCGAAGCGCGCCCGTACCGGTCGGGCCCGATCCCGGCCGCTCCCCGCCCCGGGCGCGACCGGGCAAGACCGACTGGCCGACCGAACCTGCGGAGCGGACACACCATGGACTGGCTCTGGCTCTTCATCGGAGGTGGCGTGGGGGCATGTGCGCGCTTCGCGGTGGCCGAGGCGGTGCTGCTCGGTGCGGGGGCGGGCTTTCCGTGGGGAACCCTCGCCGTCAACTGGCTGGGTTGCCTGCTGATCGGTGCGATCGTCTCGGCCGCGGGGGCCCATCCGGTCTCCACCCATCTGCGCCTGTTCCTGGTGACCGGCGTCCTCGGCGGATTCACCACCTTTTCGGCATTCGGTCTCGAGACCCACGAACTGCTCGCCGAGGGGCGCGCTGGCGCAGCCTTTGGCTACGCAGGCGCGAGCCTCGTCGGGGGCCTGGCCGCGGTGGGTCTCGGAGCGGCGCTCGGGCGCGCTCTATAGGTCCGTCGGAAGGCGGAAGCGCCGGCCGCCGAGCTCGAGCACCGGACCCTCCGGTCCGGCCACGACGTGCTCGAGGATCTCCGCGTGGGCCGCGTGCGAGAAGCGCGCGAGGAGCCCGTCGGGAACGAGGTCGCGTTTCACGCGACACAGCCAGGCGCCGTCACGCGGCGAGGCTTCGAGCGTGGCGGGGTCGAACGCTTCGCGCGAGCCATCCGAGAGGAGCAGATCGCCAGTGTCGCCGGCCAGCTCGCGCACGAAGAATCCCGCCTCCTCCACCTCGATCAGACCTCGGAATCGGCCGAGCTGGACGACGAAGGCCCGCTCGTCCGGCAGGTAGCGCACGCTGCGATCGAAGGCGGCGCGCAGCCGCTCGTGCTGGATGGGATGACCCTCGTGGGTCCAGGAGCCGTCGAATTCGAGCACGAGGCCGAAGGGTCGGAGCGGCGGGGGACCCGGCGCGCTCACGTCTTCGGAAGCAACTCCGGCTCGGCGCTGCCGTCGGACTGGATCTGGAAGACGCCGAGGAAGTCGTAGCGGTTCCACAGGACGACGCGGGCGATCTCCTCGCTCAGCCCCTTCCGGTAGATCCACTTCTCGTTCCATTTGACGCCGAACTCTTCGTGGGTGCGCGGATCGTTCACGCTGCCGACCTGGTCGGTGGGGGCGCCCAGTCGCCGCGTGACCTCGTGGCGCGTCACGCTCATCGATCGCACTCGCCCCCGATCATGTTCACGAAGTCGAAGGTCGGAATGATGTCGGCGAGGAGGCCCCCGCGCACCATCAGGGAGAGCGGCTGCAGATTGATGAAGGAGGGAGGCCGGCAGCGCACCTTGTAGGGCACGGCCGAGCCGTCCGAGACGACGTAGAACCCGAGCTCGCCGTTCGCCGACTCGATGGCCATGTAGGCCTCGCCGGGCGGCACCAGCGGACCTTCGGTCACGGCCTTGAACTGCTGGATCAGCTCCTCCATGGCATTGAACACGCGCCCCTTCGCGGGCCAGCGCACACGGGGGTCGTCGACGTTCACCGGACCGGGCCCGAGCTTCTCGAGCCGCTCGAGGCACTGCTCGACGATGCGCAGGCTCTGATGCATCTCCTCCACGCACACGAGATAGCGGTCGTAGTTGTCCCCGACCTCGCCCACCGGGACGTCGAAGGCGATGTCCCCGTAGAACAGGTACGGCTCGTCCTTGCGAAGGTCGAGCGGCACGCCCGCAGCCCGGAGCAGAGGGCCCGTCACGGCGTAGCGAACGCAATCCTCCTTGCTCAGGAATCCGGTTCCCTTCAGGCGGTCGACGAAGATCCGATTGCTCGTGACCACGTCGTCGAAGTCGGCGAGCAGGGCCCGGATCTTGCCGATGCCCGTGCGGCAGGCCTCCGCGAAGGTCGGTGGGAGACCATGCTTCACGCCCCCGATGCGCACGTAGTTGGACGTGACGCGCGCGCCACAGAGCATCTCCTGGAGGTCCCAGGCGGCCTCCCGCGCCTCGATCCCGAACAGGAACGGCGTCATGGCCTGCAGCTCGAGACAGGCGGCCCCACAACGCGTCAGATGGTCGCCGACCCGCGCGAGCTCGCTCGCCATCATGCGGAGCCACTGACATCGCTCGGGCGGCTCGATGCCGAGCAGCTTCTCGACGGCGAGGCAGTAGCCGGTATTCGCCAGGATCGCCGAGTTGTAGTTCAGGCGGTCGGTGTAGGGGATCGCCTGATACCAGGTCCCGCTCTCGCACTCCTTCTCGAAGCCCCGGTGCAGGTATCCGACCTGGACGTCGAGATCGACCACCGATTCCCCGTCGAGCTCGATCAGGAACTTGACGGTGCCGTGGGTGGCCGGATGGGAGTGACCCATGTTGAGGAGCTGATGCTCGGTGGGGAGATCGCGCTCGAAGTCGTCGTCGAG
>CAYYUT010000164.1:0-7523 GCA_964474935.1 uncultured Spirochaetales bacterium | reverse complement strand
TCTTGCCCCCGCGGTCCTTGAGCGCGTGGAGCAGCGTCACGAGCACCCGCGCGCCGGAGCAGCCGATCGGATGGCCGAGCGAGACGGCGCCGCCATTCACGTTCACCTTCTCGGGGTCGATCGAGTGATCCTTCATCGCCGCCATGGTCACGCCGGCAAAGGCCTCGTTGATCTCGTAGAGGTCGTAGTCGCCGGCCGCGGTGCCGGTCTTCTCGTACAGCTTGGCGAGGGCGTGGACCGGCGCCAGCGTGAACCACTTGGGCTCGATCGCCGCCGAGGCATCGCCGGTGATGCGGGCGAGGACCTGATAGCCCTTGGCCTCGGCCGTCTCGCGCGACGCCACGACGAGCGCGGCCGCGCCGTCGTTGATGCTCGACGCATTGGCGGCGGTGACGGTGCCTTCCTTCGAGAAGGCCGGCCGGAGCCCGGACATCTTCTCGAGGTTGATCCGCTTCGGATCCTCGTCCTCGTCGACCAGGAGCGGCTCGCCCTTCCGCTGGGGAACCGAGACCGGAACGATCTCGGGCTTGAACTTCCCTTCCTTCTGCGCGGCCTGGGCGCGCTGATAGCTGGTGCGCGCGAAGGCGTCCTGGTCCTCACGACTGAACGAGTACTTCTCGGCGACCATGTCGCCGCAATTGCCCATGTGCATGTTGTCGTAGGGATCCCAGAGACCGTCGTGGATCATCGAATCGACGATCTGACCGTTCCCCATCCGGTAGCCGCCCCGCGCCTTCGGAAGCACGTACGGAGCGTTGGTCATCGACTCCATGCCGCCGGCGACGACCACCTCGGCGTCGCCGATCAGGATCTCGCGGCGCGCGAACATCACGGCCTGGAGACCCGATCCGCACACCTTGTTGAGCGTCACGGCCCCCGTCGAGACCGGCAGACCCGCCTTGATCGTCGCCTGGCGCGCCGGGGCCTGGCCCTGACCGCCCCCGAGCACGTTGCCCATGTAGACCCGCTCCACGTCCTCGGGCTGGGCGCCGGCACGCTTCACGGCCTCGGCGATCGCGATGCCGCCGAGCTCCGAAGCCTGGAGCGAAGCGAACGCCCCCTGGAAGCTTCCGATCGGGGTGCGCGTCGCGCTGCAAATGACGACATCCTTCGCTGCCTGGTCTGCCATGGGAGCTCCTGTGGGGTTCTCGGTGGCTCGGGGGCGCCGAGGGATCGGGATGGGCCGATGGGTGTCCCGGCCGGACTCCCGGCGCCGGACCGGGTGGCAGCTCCTGCCGCACCCGGGAAAGACACGTGAGGCTACCCGAGCGAGGGCTCGTCCGTCAAACGTCGTCGCGCCGATACGACCGGCGATTCGATCAGTGATAGCCGAGTGCGTTCAACCGCTTGGGGCGTTTGTCCCAGTCGCGATCGGGCTTCACCCAGAGCTCGAGATGCACCTTCCGGCCGACGAGGCGCTCGATCTCGCGACGTGCCCGGATCCCGATCTGCTTGACCTTCTGGCCCCCGGCGCCGATCACGATCCGCTTCTGCGACTCGCGCGCCACGAGCAGCTGCGCACGGATCTCCACGACATCGGCGCGCGACTCGTCGAAGCGCTCGACCTCCACTGCGACCTGGTAGGGCAGCTCCTGCGCGAGCTCGCGGAAGGCGGCCTCGCGCACCAGCTCGGCGGCGAGCCAGCGCAGGCTCCGGTCGGTGAGATCGTCTTCGGGATAGAACGGCGGCGACGCGGGCAGCGCGCCGACGATGGCGTCGAGCAGCGTCTCGATGCCCTCCCCCGTCCGCGCCGACACCCGGAAGGCCGCGGCGTAGGCGAACTCGGGCGGCGGCCAGTCGCCCTCGGCGGCCTCGGCCCGATCGCACTTGGTGGCGACGGCGAAGAGCGGGCGGCCCGCGCTCCGGATCTCGGCAGCCAGGGCGGCGGACTGGGCGTCGAGACCCCGACGCGGATCCACGAGCAGAAGCGCCACGTCGCAGTCCCGGACCGCCTCCACCACCTGGGCGTTCAGGGCCTGGTTCAGGGGATGCGTGGCGACGTGACGACCGGGCGTGTCGACGAGGAGCACCTGGGCGCCTTCGAGCGTGAGGATCCCGAGAATGCGCGACCGGGTGGTCTGGGGCTTCGGGGTCACGATCGCGAGCTTCTGTCCGACGAGCCGGTTGAGGAGCGTCGACTTGCCGGCATTCGGGACTCCGAGCAGGGCCACCACGCCCGCTCGGTGCGGCGCGCTCACGGCTCGAGCCCCGCCTTGGCCAACGCGGCGAGCGCGGCCCCGCGCTCCGCATGGCGCTTGCTCCGGCCCGTTCCCCGGCCCCAGACATCGCCGCCGATGCTGACCTCCACGGCGAAGCGCTCGTCGGCGTCCTCGACGCCCGTGTCCTCGGCCAGTCGATAGCTCGGCAGCATCTGGAGGCTCGCCTGCGACCACTCCTGCAACCGAGTCTTCGGATCCTGCTCGGGTACCTGGGCCGTCTCGGCGAGTGCCTCGCCGAAGCGGGCCCGGACGATCCGGGTGACGGACTCGAGGCCGCCCTCGAGATAGACGGCACCGATCACGGCCTCGAGCAGGCAGGCGAGGATGCTCCCCTTGTCGCTTCCCCCCATGCGGCGCTCGCCGCGTCCGAGCCGCACCAGCCGTCCGAGTCCGAGCGCGCGCGCATGCTCGGCGAGCGACCCGGCATTCACCAGCGCCTTGCGGGCCCGGGTGAGGTGGCCCTCGGTCCAGTCGGGATGCGTCTCGTACAGGATCGTCGCCACCGCGAGATCGAGCGCCGCGTCGCCCAGGAACTCGAGGCGTTCGTTTCCGCGCGTACCGTCGTGCTCGTACGAGAACGAGGGATGGGTGAGTGCAAGCAGCGCGAGCGCCGGGTCGCGGAAGCGATGCCCGAGCGCCACCTCGAGCGCGGCGACGCGCTCGTCGGAGGACGGATCGCTCACGCGGCCGGACCCTCGATCCAGCCGCCGCCGAGCACCTCGTCGCCCCGATAGAAGACGGCCGCCTGACCGGGGGCGAGCGCTCGCACCGGCGCGTCGAAGTGGACGAGCGCGCGCGCGTCGGCGCACGGCTCGACCGTCGCCGCGGCGCCCTCGTGCCGGTAGCGGATCTGGACCTCGGCGCGAACCGAGGCATCCGGCGGCGACCCGGCCACCCACGAGACACCCGAGACACGGGCGCCCGACTCGAGCAGCTCGGAATCCGTTCCGACCACGACCCGGTTCGCGGCCGCATCGATCCGCTTCACGTAGCGACGCACCTCGCCCGAGATCCCGAGGCCTCGCCGCTGACCGACCGTGTAGTGATGGATCCCGGCGTGGCGTCCGAGCACGCGGCCCGCCTCGTCCACGATCTCGCCGTCACCGGGAAGGGTCGCGGGCCGCACCCGCTCGACGACCGCCGCGTAGCGCCCCTCGGGCACGAAGCAGATCTCCTGGCTCTCGGGCTTCTCGGCCGTGCGCAGCCCGAGCGCCCGAGCGCGGGTACGCACCTCGTCCTTCTTCATCTCGCCGAGCGGGAACTCGATGCGCGAGAGCTGCTCCTGGCGAAGGTCGAAGAGGTAGTAGGACTGGTCCTTGTCGCGGTCGACGCCGCGCCGCAGCCGGAGCCGACCGCTCACCGGATCGCGGTCGATGCGGGCATAGTGACCGGTGGCGACCCGCGCGGCTCCGAGCGCCCGCGAGCGCTCCATCAGGTGGTGGAACTTGAAGCGCTGATTGCAGACCACACACGGAATCGGGGTTCGACCCGCGAGATAGGCGTCGGCAAACGCCTCGATCACCTCCGTCCGGAAACGCTCCCGGTAGTTGGCGACGTAGAAGCGGATGCCGAGCGATTCGGCCACCCGCCGCGCGTCGTCGGCATCCTCGAGCGAGCAGCAGCGTGACGCATCGCCCGCCAGGTTCAAGGTGATCCCCACCACCTCGCGGTCGCCCTCGGCCAGGAGCGCCGCTGCCACCGAGGAGTCGACCCCCCCGGACATCGCCACCACGACCCGCTCGCTCACGACGCCTCGAGCGCGCGCACGCGAGCCACGAGGTCGGGGAGGCGTGTGAGGAGATGGTCGATTTCGGCGGCCTCGGTCTCTCGGCCGAGGCTGATACGCACGGCGCTCGCGGTGCGCGCCGGACGGAGCCCCATGGCCAGGAGGACGTGCGAGGGCTCGACCGACCCGGACGCGCAGGCCGAGCCGGTACTGAGCGCGAACCCGTCGAGATCGAGGGCCTCGACCAGGACGTCGGCCGCGGCGCCCTCGAAGCTGACGTTGAGAGTGTTCGGTAGCAGACGATCGGAGGCACCGTTGCGAGAGGCTCCGGGCACCTTCTCGCGAATGCCGGCCCAGAGCCGGTCGCGGAGCGCCGCCATCCGCCGGGCCACCGTGGCCTGCTCGTCGATGGCGCGTTCGACGGCGAGCGCGAGCCCCACGGCACCCGGCAGGTTCTCGGTTCCGCCGCGACGCCCTCTCTCCTGGGGCCCGCCCCGAAGGAGGGGCGCGAGCTCGACGTCGCGGGCGACGAGGAAGCCCGTGCCCGGCGGGCCGCCGACCTTGTGTCCGGAGCCCGAGAGCAGCGACACCGGAAGCCGGCCCAGATCGACCGGAATGCGGCCGATCGCCTGGGTGGCGTCGAGATGGAGCGGGCGACCGTGTCGGGCCGCGCAGGCGGTGAGCGCTTCGACGGGCTGCACCACCCCTGTCTCGTTGTTGGCCCAGACGAGAGAGGCCAGCGCCGGGCCGGCCGCCAGCGCCTCGTCGAGCGCGGCGGGGTCCACGAGGCCACCGGAGTCGACGTCGAGACGCTCGATCTCGACCCCGTCCCCTGCCAGGGCGTCCGCCGCCTCGAGCACCGAGGGATGCTCGACGCGGCTGGTGACGAGGCGACCCGGCCCGCGCGAGAACGCGAGCGCCAGGTTGTTCGCCTCGGTCGCTCCGCTCGTGAGGATCACCTCGCCGGGCGCCACGCCGAGGGCCGCGGCGATCCGGTCGCGCGCCGCCTCGAGGGCCGCCCGGGCGCGGGCTCCCTCGGCGTGCGGGCTCGACGGGTTGCCGAACGCCTCGCGCGCGGTGCGAGCCACCGTCTCGACGACCTCGGGGCGCATGGGTGTGGTGGCGGTGTGGTCGAGGTAGACGCGTCTCACCCCGCCTGCCCTCCGGGCGCCGCGGAGTCTTCCATCGCGGCGAGCAGACCCTCGAGCGTCTGGCTGCCGGTGATCTCGAGCGCGTGGGCTTCGACGCGATCGAGGAGACGCGAGGCGGCAGCCCCGACCGGAAGGTTCGTCACCTGGGCCGGCCTCGGGCCCCGGAGCGCGCCGAGCACGTCCGCCACGCGGATGCGGTCGGCGGGACGCCCCAGCTGGTAGGCCCCCGCCTCGGGATCGCGGCCGCAGGGCATCACGAGCCCGGCCTCCTCGAGCCCGCCGAGCACCGACCGGACGATGCGCACCGGAACGTCGATGCGTTCGGCCAGCGTGTCTGCCGTCCATACCGGATCGGCGCTCCGGAAGCGCCTCGCGATCTCGAGAGCGATCTCGAGACCCAGGGCCTCGCGGGCTGCCGCGCCGGGCGGGGTACCGCGCACGTCGCGCCGGTAGTGCTCGAGGTTCTGGTGGGCAAAGGCCACTTCGGCACCGAACAGGATCACCGACCACGAGAAGTAGACGAACACGACGAACAGGGGAAAGGCAGCCGCCGCGCCGAAGAGCGCGTCGTAGCGCGCGGCGCCCACCTGCGAGGTCGCGTAGACCGCCTGGACCCCGGTGAACAGGGCACCCGCCACCACGCCCCCGATCAGGGCCGAGACCAGCCGCACGTAGGTGTTCGGTAGGAACACGAACAGGAAGGCGAAGGCGGCCGAGTACATCAGGACGGGCAGGAAGACGAGGCCGGATGCGTAGAGCAGATCGAAGAGCGGGAACTGCAGCAGATAGTCGAGGGCCTTCTGGTTCTGGAGCGTGGTCCGGAGCGAGAGCGCGACGGCGAGCAGGAGCGGCGCCGTCACGAGCACGGCCAGGTAGTCGGTGAAGCGCCGCAGGTAGCTCCGCTGCTCCTTGACGCCCCAGATGTGGTTCAGGGCCCGCTCGATGTTCCCGATCGTGAGGAGCGTCGTCACGAGGAGCGTGGCCGCGCCCATCGTCCCGAGGCTCTGCAGACGCACGCTCGCGAGCGTCTCGAGGATGTAGTCGCGTACCGTCGGATTGCCCACGGTGAGCGGCTCGACGATGGCCCGCGCCAGATTCTCCTTCACGCCCACCGCGTCCACGATCCCGAGCGCGAGGGCCAGCAGCGGGATCAGGGCGAGCGCGGTCACGTAGGTGAGCGCGGTGGCGCGGAGCGTGAGCTGGTCGCGCACGAAGCCCTCGCTGATCATCACCGCGAGCTGGAGGGGGCGCCGGGCCCAGGCGGCCGCGCTGC
Source organism: uncultured Spirochaetales bacterium (assembly GCA_964474935.1). Lineage (GTDB taxonomy): Bacteria > Myxococcota_A > UBA9160 > UBA9160 > JAFDDA01 > CAYYUT01. The sequence continues at coordinate 1,154 of CAYYUT010000164.1, read as the reverse complement.
GGGGCTCGGGCTCCCAGGTCCAGAGCTCGCGCTCGAGGAAGCGCCGGCCGCGCGCGATCCAGGCGGCGACCCCGGAGGCCTCGGGGTCGGCGACCGGGTCGCGGGACGTGGCCGCTCGCGGGTCGATCCAGGTGGGCTCGTCTCTCTGCACGGTCCCAGGATAGTAAGCTCCGCTCGGGAACACGCCCCCTCGGGATGCCACGCGAGCTCGGGCCGCAGCCGCTCGAGCGTCTTGGGCCCGATTCCGGGCACCCGCAGGAGATGCTCGGGACGGCAGAACGGCGCCTCGCGCCGGGCGGCGACGATCGCAGCCGCCCGCGCCGGCCCGATTCCGGGCAGGGTCTCGAGGGTCGGAGCGTCTGCCCGGTTCGGGTCCACCCCACACCCGAAGAGCCGTCGCGCCGGCCCCGACTGGGGTACGGCGACGGCCTCGGGCGCCCTCCACCGCGGGCGCGGTTGCGCCGCCGCGGTCCAGACGGCGATCGCCAGGACCAGGAGCGCCAGGGATCGGGATCGCGCGTCGCTCATCGGCGCCCGCGGGACCGGGGGGCGGGTTCAGTGCTCGGCGCTCGGCTCGCTGGCGCCCGCCTCGACGAACGCCCGGTGGAGCGCGCGCACCGCGAGCTCCATGTACTTCTTCTGGATCGCCACCGAGATCTTGATCTCGCTCGTGGTGATGATCTGGATGTTGATGCCCTCGTCGGCCAGGACCTCGAACATGCGCGAGGCCACTCCGGCGTGGTCCTTCATCCCGAGACCGACGATCGAGACCTTGGCGATGTCGTCGTCGGCCTCGACCGCCTCGGCGCCCACGTCGCGCGCGATCTCCTCCGAGAGCTCCCGCGCACGACGGAAATCGGCCTCGGGTACCGTGAACGTGACATCCGTGCTCCCATCGTACGACTGGTTCTGGATGATCATGTCCACCACGATGCCCTCCTCGGAGAGCGGGCCGAAGACCCGGGCCGCGATGCCCGGCTGGTCCTTCACGCCCCGGATCAGGAGCTTCGCCTCCCCGGCATTGTAGGTGACACCCGATACCACGAGCCGCTCCATGACATCCTCCTCTCGCACCACCCAGGTTCCCTCGCCGTCGTGGAACGACGAGCGCACGTGGATCGGCAGCCCGAACTGCATGGCGAACTTCACCGACC
>CAYYUT010000163.1:0-7549 GCA_964474935.1 uncultured Spirochaetales bacterium | reverse complement strand
AACGGATGCTCGCCGCGGGCCCGCGTGCGTGAGCGAGTCCGGTTGATCCACTTCCCTAGCCCGGGACGACGGCTGTGTCCTCGGCCCGAGGCGCGACGAAGGGCACGTCCGGCGCTCGGTCGCGGCGGCGCGGGCGCGAGCGGCTCGTGCATCAGGTGGTCGGTCTCGGGACCATCCGGAAGACCCAGCGATCGTCCGGCACCTCCCAGTCGGGGGGCGGGCTCTCACCATCGTGATATTTGCGATAGCCCGCACGGAACGCAGCCATGCGCTCGGTCTCGTCGACGATCCGCTCGGCGTGCAGGGGAAAGACGGTGTCGCCGATCTGGATCCGGACGTCGGGGCGCTCGAGCGCGATGCGGGTCCATCGCTTGCGTTCCGCCATCATCGCCGGAACGTGCAACGCCCCGTCGTGGACCCAGCAACTCGTCGTGATGGAGTAGGGTCCGTCGGTCGTACCGAGCTCGACGAGGCAACGCGAATGCGCGTCGCTGAAGCTCCAGTCGGCGGGAAGCGAGGTCGCCACCTCGCCCGAGAGCCCGCCACCGGGGCACGGTCCGCAGGGCCCGACGGCGAGCGAGATCAGCGCCGCCGCTGCGATGCTCCACAGGGACCGGGCACGGGCCGGCGGCGAGCCCGCTGCGAACCCGGTAGGGAAACCCATGGAGTGTGGTCGGGCCGCTCGCCAGCGAGCCGCGGGCCGTGCTCCGGATTCGGGATCCATGTCTGCTTGCGACTCTCTTTCGCGATCGGGCGGCGCGCGGCTGTACTATAAGAGGCGTTGGGGGGCGACCGTCAAGAGTCGTGAACCGCTGGGGAGCTGCGTTGAAGGGCCCGAACACGAGCGGCGCCGAGGCGGCGATGCTGATCTCGGACGTCGTCGAATCGCGCCTCGCGCGCGACTTCGAGCGCGTGGCGCCTTCGATGCCGCGGGTCGTTCTTGGCCCCGACGGGCCCTCGTCCGACCCGAGCGCCGTCGAGGTGGCCTACTTCTCCCACGACGTCTATCCCGAGCGCACCCGCGAGTTCGTGATGGCGGTGGCCGGAGCCGACCGGCTCCGCTGGCTGCACAGCATGAGCGCGGGCGTCGATCATCCCTGGTTCCGCCAGCTCCTCGAGCGCGGCACCCGGCTCACGAACTCGTCGGGGGCCACCGCGCTCCCGATCGCGCATACCGTGATGCTCTATCTCCTCGCCCTCTCGCGCGATCTACCCGGCTGGCTCGGCGCGCAGGCGGCGCGACGCTGGCAGCCGCACGAGGTCGACCATCTCGCCGAGCGGACGCTCGGCGTCGTCGGGCTGGGACCGATCGGACTCGAGGTGGCCCGCCTCGGTCAGGCCTTCGGGATGCGGGTGATCGGCCTGCGTCGAACGCCGCGCGGCGACGAGCCGTGCGAGACCTGGCCGCTCTCGCGTCGCTTCGAGCTCTTCGAGCAGGTCGATGATCTCGTGCTCGCCGTCCCGCTGACGCCGGAGACCCATCATCTGATCGATGCCGAGGCGATCGCCCGGATCAAGCCCGGCGCCCGGATCGTGAACGTCGCGCGCGGCGCCATCGTCGACGAGACGGCGCTGATGCGGGCGCTCGCTTCGGGGCATCTCGGGGGTGCCGGCCTGGACGTCTTCGAGACCGAGCCGTTGCCCGCGGACAGTCCGCTCTGGGGCATGCCGAACGTGATCGTGACTCCGCACGGCTCCGGCCAGACCCCGAGCAACGCGGATCGGGCCAGCGCCATCTTCCTCGAGAACCTCGCGTACTACCAGCGTGGGGAGCCGATGGTGAACGAGATCCGTCTGGAGTCGGAATGAGCGGGTGGCCCCGCATCGACCTGCAGGAGGCTCTCTCCACGACGCGCGCCATCCGCAGGCTGCGCTCCGATCCGATCCCGCCCGAGGTGCTGCGACGGGTGGTCCAAGCCGCCACCTGGGGTCCGAGCGGGGGCAACCGGCAACCCTGGAGATTCGTGCTGGTCCGCGATCCGGAATCGAAGGCCCGGCTGCAAGCATGGTACGCCGCACTCTGGAACGGCTACTGGGACGGTGCGCGACCGCGTCTGGCCGCCCTTCCCGAGGTCGAGCGCGAGGCCGCGGAGCGAATGCTCGCCGCCGGAGACCATCTCGCCGCTCATCTCTCGCGGGCGCCCGTGCTCGTCCTGGTCTGCGCCCGGCTCGCGGATCTCGCCATCACCGACGCGGGCCTCGACCGGCCTTCCCTGGTCGGTGGCGCCTCGGTCTATCCCGCCGTGCAGAACCTGCTCCTCGCGGCGCGCGCACACGGACTCGGGGGAGTCATCACCACGGTTCTGTGTCAGCGCGAGGCCGATGTGAAGGCCCTGCTCGGAATCCCGGCGGAGTACGCCACCTGCGCCATGGTCCCGCTCGGCTTCCCCGAGCGTCGAGGCCACGGACCCCTCCGGCGGCTCGAGCCGAGCGAGGTCGCGTTCGCCGACCGCTGGGATCGGCCGGTGCCCGAGTGGTCGGGCGTGCGAGAGGAGCGGTCGTGACGAGGTACCGCGCCGTCCGGGCTGCGCTCGTTCTCGGGCTGATCCTCGCGACCACGCTCGCGGCCTGTGCATCGTCCGACCTCGCGGTGTCAGCCGCCGGCCCCGAATCGAGCGCGCGCGACGCCTCGTTCGTGACGTCGCTCCAGCAGCGAGATCGGTATCTGATCGCACACATCGCGGGCGGCCGCGCCAATCTGCGCTTGATCTTCCCTTCGACCGACGACTGTGTCGCCGTGCTCGGAAGTGAGGCCGCCGTGGAGTATCGCCGCACCGGCTCGTTCGGCCGCGTCGTGCGTGGCGCGGGCTCGTGCGATCCGATCGGTATCGCCTCGCTCGCCGCGTGGCGCGACCGTCGCCCGCGCGGCGCCTCGAACCGGGCCACAGGGATTCCCCGCAAGACCGCGGTCTTCCACGTCGTCCACGAGGATTCCGAGGTGGTGATGGTGCGCGGCAAGTTCCTGCTGGCGAACCGGATCGGGATCGGTGCGGCGCACGATCTGGTCGCCGTCCTGCCAAACCAACCGATCTGCCGCCGACCGATCGAGCGAGGCGTCGCGAGCCTCGAGTTCCGTGACAACGGGCCGGTTCCCTTCGCCCTCGTCTCGGACCGGGGACTCTGTCCCGTCCTGGGGTTCGCGATCCCGCGCTTCTAGCGGACCCTAGCCCGTCGTACGGGACGCCTGGGCCTCGCCCGTCCGCGTGCGGGAGGACGCCTCACGAAGGACCTCGAGGTAGCCCGAGGCGACGTTGGCGCGGTCGAGCACCCCGCGCTCGCGCAGGAGACGATGCATCCTGGGCAGGTTGTAATGGGGCACGGTCATCAGGAGATGATGCTCGAGGTGGTAGTTGACGCCGTTGGGCGCCACGAAGAGGCGTTCCCACCAGCCGGCGCGCGTCGTGCGGGTGTTGCGGAGCGGATCGCCGGGATCGTCGACCATGCTGTGCTCGGCGATCGCGCGGATGCGCGTCACCAACATGTTCGTCGTGAACCAGGCGACCACCCAGAGCAGATAGAGCGCCGGATGGCCCGCGATCGCGAGCACGCCGAACAGGACGGCGTTGGTGATCACCATCCCCCAGAAGGCCCGTGCCCCGTCCTCGTCGCGGCGCCTCACCTTCCCCTTGCGCAGTCCGAAATCGCGCTGGAAGGTGAACTTCGCCCGCTTCCAGCCCGTCTGCCCGCTGAGGTCGCGCCATACCTTCCGCGCGAAGCTGTCGCGCGTGATCGGAAACGGCGTCGCCAACCCGATGTCCGGATCCTCGACGGTCCAGGTCTTGGCGTGATGTTGCAGGTGGTAGTTCCGGTAGGGGACCACGTCGCTCCACACCGGATAGGCGCAGAGCCAGTTTCCGACCCAGTCGTTGAGCGCGCGGTTGCGGAACAGGCTGCGGTGGGCGGCCTCGTGCATCAGGACGGCGAATCCGAGCTGGCGCGCCCCGATCAGGAAGAGCGCCAGCAGAACGGTCAGCAGGTTCGGCCAGACGGCGACGAGCGCGAACGATCCGAAGACCAGACCCCAGTTGGTGAGCAGCGACGCCCACGAGCGCAGATCGTGCATCTCCAACAATTCGTCGATGTCCTGCCGGCTGAGCGTCTCGCGCCAGCTCCAGGTGCCGACCTTCTCGGCGGGTGTGGTCACCACGTTCATCGCATCCCTCCTGCGGCTGCGCGTCTCCCGCTCGAGGTCTCGAGCCGGAGATCGGCCGGGGCTTCGTTTCGGGCGATGCCGAATCGCTCCATGAAGGCCGACCAGGCCTGGCGCCCACGCGCGTCGTAGACATGGAGGGCGGCGATCAGGGCCTGGCGCTCGTCGGAGGCCACGAGGGCGTCCGGGAGCAGTGGGTCGAGCACGAGGCGGCGGATGGCGCGCCCCCCGATCTCGAACGATTCGACCATGGCGGACTTGCGCGGGAGCCCCGCCAGACGGCGCCCGCTGGCCGCCAGCTCGGCCAGGCTCTCGCGATGTTGGGCCCGGATCTCCGCGCCATTCCAGAGAGTCGCTGCCTTGGCTCCAGCGTCGCCCGGGAGCGCGTCCATGCGGACGACCAGCACGCTCGGATCGAGACCGAGGCCCTGGAGCTCGCGTCGGACCGCATCGACTCCGCCGGCCAGGTTGTCGGGTCGCACCTCCAGGCCCGGACGCAGAGCCCGGAATCCCAGGTATTCGAGCGCGCGCGCGCCGCGGCGGCGCACCGGGCGTGTCACCGTCGTATCGCCCGGCCCGAGTGCGGCGACCCAGGCGCCCGACCAGGCGACCATGCGTTCCTCGACCCGTCGCCACGAGATCACCCGCCGGTTCAGGGCCTGGGCGCTCGCGGCGAGGCGATAGCGGCCGCGTTCGTCCCGCTCGACGACCCGGGCCGCGCGGAGCCGGGCCAGGGCCACCCGCATTCCGTTGTCCGAGTGCTCGAAGAGAGCGCCTGCGGCCACCAGCGCCCCGACGGGCACGGAGGTGCCCCGGAAGCTCGAGAGGAGGTCCAGGATCAGGCTCCTCGGCGTCGTTCCGCGGAGGGGACTCGGCATGCCTGGATATTACAGCGGATGACCTCCAAGGGCCAAGGGTGTAATGAAACTCTGAGAGGGCGGGTTTTGGTATGATGACTCGACCAATTTCTCTCGAGGTCGCCATGCTCGACGCCGCCCCGGTGGAGCGACACTCGCTCTCCGGCTCCGTGTACCAGCAGATCCGCGCCCAGATCGTTGGCGGGCGTCTCGCTCCCGGAACGCGGCTGCCCTCGGAGCGGGGGCTGTCCGAACGACTCGGCGTGAACCGCGGCGCCGTGCGGGAGGGTCTGAAGCGTCTCGAGCAGGCCCGACTCGTCGAGATCCGTCACGGGGGAGCTGCTCGAGTGCTCGACTACCGGCGGAGTGCGGGGCTCGATCTCCTGCCCGATCTGCTGCGGGACGACGAGACCGGCTTCCGGCTCGACGTGGTGCGCGGGATCATGGAGATGCGGAGCGCGATCGCGCCCGACGTCGCGCGGCTCGCCGCGCACCGCGCTGCGCCGGAGCACCACGGGCGTCTGGCCGAGCAGGTGGCGGAGATGGAGTCGCGTCACGACGACCTCGGCGCTCTCCAGACGCTCGCGACGGATTTCTGGGACGTTCTCGTCGAGGCCTCGGACAACCTCGCGTACCGACTCGCCTACAACTCGCTCCGCGCCACCTACGACGAGCTCCGCGGGCCGCTGCGCCCGATCCTCGCCGACGAACTCGGCGCCGTGGCGTCCTACGCGGCGCTCGCCGGGGCCGTGCGAGCTGGCGAGGCGTCGCAGGCCGAGAGTCGTGCACGCGCGTTGATCGAGCGTGGACGGCTGTCGGTGGAACGCGCGCTCCGGGGCGTCGGGGGGCAGGGGTGACGATGCGCCCGATGACCGCGGCGGCGTCCGAGGGGCGGGTCGCGCCGAGCGCCGCCGGCGAATCCGTTCCGTGGACCGCCCGTCAGAGCCCCGAGACGCTTGGCGAGGCCCTCCCGATCTTCCTCGCACACGGCAGCCCGCGCATCCTCCTCGCGTGCAGCCTCGCCGCCGTCCTGCTGCGCCTTGCGATCGGCGATTTCTCGCTCTGGGATCCGGTGGTGGGGACGGCCCTGCTGCTCTACTGGCCGCTGCAGGAGTGGCTGATCCACGTCTTCGTCCTGCACTGGAAGCCGATCGAGCTGGCCGGCCGGCGGATCGACTTCGACGTGCCGCGCAAGCATCGCGCGCACCACCGCGATCCGTGGAACCACGAGATCCTCTTCATCCCGCTCGCCTCGTTCGTCTACACGATTCCCCTGGTGATCGGTGTCTGGTGGCTCGTGACCCCGTCGGCGGCGCTCGCCTGCACCGGGGTCGCGGCGCACTTCCTGTTGACGCTCCACTACGAGGTGGTCCATTTCCTGATCCATACGCGCGTCCGGCCGCGCGGTCGTGTCTACGAGCGCCTGTGGCGACAGCACCGGCTGCATCACTTCAAGAACGAGCGCTACTGGTACGGCGTGACGATGCGCGCCGCCGACGGATGGCTCGGCACCGACCCCGAGCCCGACGACGTGCCCGCATCGCCGACCGCCCGTTCGCTCTTCGGCGAGGCGCCGACTACCAGAACAGCACGTGATGGAGCAGGCGCAGCGCCACGGTGACGGCGACCCCCCCGACGAGCGCCGCCACGGGGATCTCGCGGACCCCCCGCCAGGTGGCGCGACCGCTGAAGGGAAGGAACGGTGTGGCGGCGTGGAAGCGCGCGACATCGGCATCGCCGGTCGCCAGCTTGCGTCGGTCCTGGTGCCAACATCCGAGCAGGGCGAAGAGCGGGAGACCCGCGAAGAAGGCGAGATCCGTCGCAGCGGTGCTGGCGACGAGGTGGAGCAGACCCACGAGCCCGACGCCCATGAAGACGGGATGCCGGGTCAGGTGCTGGACGCTGCGCGGTTCGGTCGAGCCGCCCGCCACCGGACTCGGATCGATCGCTCCGGCGACGATCAGGATCCAGGCGATCGTCATGCCGGCGTAGATCGCGCCGCGTGTGGTCGGGCCGAGGGCCACCAGCCAGAGCCAGCCTCCTTCGTGGCGATGGGTCATGTACACCCATACGAGCGGCACGAAGAAGGCGAGGGCCACCAGCGAGTACAGGGCCGCGTAGGGTCCTTCGCCGAGCCGCGCGACGAGCTTCGGACGGAGGCGGTGGCTGGCGAGACCGATGTGGCTGGCACCGAAGCCGAGCCAGAGGAGCAGGATCCAGAGGGTCGGGGTCACCTGGCGGGGTCTCCGTCGCGGTTGGGGCGACGAGCGTAGCAGGGTGCCGAGGGGTGCTTCTGGGCGGGGCCGACGCGGGCGAGGGCGTGTCGTGCTCAGCGTCGGGCGCTCGACCGGCCGGGTCGTCCGGGGACCATGCGCGCCCTTCATTCCGTGCGCCACGCCCTCGCCCCCGTCGATTCAGATCAGCCGTGCGCGGGCAGTACAGGGGATCCGGCGAGCGGCATGGCCCGTGGATCGGGACGTGGAGTAGCTTCCGGTCGTGTCGACGTCGGGAAAGAGGGCCCGTGAGGGTGGCGAGCCTGCCA
>CAYYUT010000162.1:0-7576 GCA_964474935.1 uncultured Spirochaetales bacterium | reverse complement strand
GGCTCGGCCCTTATACCCCCCAGGGCAATCGCAATACAACGCTTTTCTAGGTGCGTTGCGGACCGGAAGCTCGACATCGGTTCAACCGAACGAGGAACGCACTGCGTCATGAGCGCATGCACCATGCGCACCGAGGTGCCGACACTCGAACGGTTCGGACACGCTCTCGCGGGCTCGCGTCGATGCACGCGCGCTGGTGTCCCGGCCAACCCGGCGCGCACCGGAGATCGCTCCGGATCGATGAGACCGGATGAAACCGGGAATGGAATGCGAAGGAATCGGTTGGGATGGGATGAGGATGGGATGCGAGCCAGCCCGATCGGGCCGGCTTCAGCCCGCGTCGCTGCCGGGCTGGGTCTCCGAGCTCTTGGGGCTCGCCTTGGGCGCGGTCTTCTTGCGACCCGTGCTCTTCTTCCGGCCAGCGCCGCTCCCCGTCGCCTTCTTCTTGCGCGCGCTCTTCTTCCGGGTGGTCGTCTTCTTGCGGGTCGTCTTCTTCCGCGTCGTCTTCTTGCGGCCCGTCCCGGCCGACTTCGCCGCCGCCTTCCGGGCGGGAGAAGCCGCGTCGCCCTCGCCCGCGGCCTTCTTGCCGCGCGGCGGGAACTCGAAGCCGTGCCGCCCGTTGTCCTTCAGGACCAGCGTGGCCGAGAAGGGTCGGCCGTGGCGCGAGGTGAAGTCGGTGAGCAGATCGGTGCGGCGGTTCTGGAGGTAGACGAGCGCCTCGTCGCGCGTGACCTCGCGCTTGCACACGGTGCGGGGAAACACGAAGCCGCACGAATCGACCTTCTGCTTCCTCGCCTTCTTCGCCTCTTCCGGATCTTCCTTCGCCGCCACCTCTTCTTCGTGCTTGAGCACCTTCTGACAGACGAACTGGGTGGACGTCTCGACCACCTGGCACTCCTCGTTGAAGGGGCAGCGACCCAGCGGCTCGGGATTCACCTCGTACTCGGGCACGTCGCTCGCGCTGTCTTCGTTGTATCCGACCGAGCGGACCTTCACCTTCCACTCGTCGCGGTCGAGCTCGAGATAGCCGCGGTAGGTGCGTCCGCTGCGGGCGGTGAATCCGTCCAGCACACCGGTCTTGCCCTCTTCCAGCAGTGCCTTCGCGTTGGTCCGGTCGAGGTAGCGACCCGAGGTGTCCTTCCAGAGGATCAGCGGCTCGACCCCCTTCTCCTTGTCGTCCTCGACGTCGTCGGCCTTGTAGAACCAGGAGCTCTCGCGCACGGGCCGACCGGTGCGCGGACAGGTGCCGAGGTCGGGCTCGCTCGCGTACATCGCGTCGTACTCGAAGGTCTTCGCGACGTCGACGATTTCGCGCGCGTAGTCCTTCATCTCGGTCATGAAGTCCTCGGCGGTGCGCCCGCCGCGCTCGACCTCGCGCAGGTGGTACTCGAGGTCGCCGGTGAGCGCGGGAGAGGCGAGACGGTCGATGTGGATGGGCTCGAGCGCATCGATCAGGCGCATGGCCTTGACGGTGGGAGGCATGGCCTTGCCCTGTCGTACGACGTAGCCCTTGCCGATCAGGTTCTCGATGATCTCGGCGCGGGTGGCGGGCGTCCCGATGCCGCGCTCGTGGAGGGCCGCGGCGATCTCCTCGTCCTCGACCTCCTTGCCCGCGTTCTCCATCAACGAGAGCAGCCGCGCCTCGGTGATCCGGGGCGGCGGCTTCGTCTCCTCCTCGATCGATTCGGCCTGACGGAGCGTGACGGTCACGCCGCTCGTCTCGCTCTCGCCCGCCACCAGGGGCGGGAGCGGCGATTCCTCGTTCTCGGGGTCGGCGCCGAGCACGGCCCGCCAGCCCGGCTCGATCAGCACCCGCGCGCGGGTGCGGAAGCGCTGCTCGGCGGCCACCGTCGTGCGCTCCACCCGTTCCCACTGGGCCGGCGGATGGAAGGTCGCGAGGAAGCGGCGGGTCACCATGTCGAAGAGCCGCCGGTCGTCGCCCGAGAGGCCGTCTCCGGGCAGACGCCCGGTCGGTACGATGGCGAAGTGGTCGGAGACGCCGGCGTCGTTGAAGGCCCGGCCCTCGTTCTGGAGCCCCCGCTCGATCAGCGTCCGCGCCGAGCGGGCGTACTCGCCGAGCGGCACCGGGCCCGACCGGCCACTCGCGCCGGCGAACGAATCGAGCACCTGACGCACCGTCGCGCGGTAGTCGGACGGCAGGCAGCGCGAATCGGTCCGCGGGTAGGTCAGGATCTTGTGACCGTCGTAGCACCGCTGGGCCGCCGAGAGCGTGCGGCGGGCCGACCATCCGAGCCGCGAATTGGCCTCGCGCTGGAGGCTGGTGAGATCGAAGAGCTGGGGCGCCGTCTCGCGCGACGGCTTCCGCGTCTCTCCGGCGAGCGCGGGCTGGCCCGTCACGGCGGCCACGATCCGGGCCGCACGCTCGGAGTCGAAGATCCGGTCGTCCTTCGCCTGGTCGTCGCTTCCCACCTCGAAGTCGGGGTCGAACCAGGCTCCGCGGTAGGGGACACCCTCGTGCTCGAACTCGGCCTCGATGCGCCAGAAGGGCCGCGGGACGTGCTCGAGCACCACCTTCTCGCGGTCGACCAGGAGCGCCAGGGTCGGGGTCTGGACGCGCCCCGCCGACCAGGCCCCGCCCTCGCGACGGCTCTTGAAGCGCTTGGTCAGCGCACGGGTCGCGTTCATCCCGATCAGCCAGTCGGCGAACGAGCGGCATTCGGCCGCGGCCGCCAGGCCCTCGAACTCGCGTCCGTCGCGGAGCCGCTGGAAGCCGTCGCGGATCGCCTCCGGGGTCATCGACTGGAGCCAGAGCCGTCGGATGGGCTTGTCCGACCCGAAGTACTTCACCAGCTCGCGGAAGATCATCTCGCCTTCTCGACCGGCGTCGCAGGCGTTGATGAGGGTCTCGACGTCGTCGCGGGCGATCAGCTTCTTGATGGTGCGCAGCCGCTCGCTCTGACGCGGCTTGGCCTTGAACTCGAACTGCTCCGGGATGATCGGAAGGTTGTCGAGAGTCCAGCGCTTGTAGGCCGGGTCGAGTTCCTCGGGCGCCTTCAGCTCGAGCAGATGGCCCACCGCGTAGGTGACGACGTACTCGTCGTTCTCCTCGTAGCCCTCGTGCTCGGTGAAGCCGCCGAGGACGCTGGTGATGTCGCGCGCGACGCTCGGCTTCTCGGTGATGATCAGCGACTTGGCCAACGGGATTCTCCGCTCGGAGACGGGGGTCGGGGCGCCCCGGCCGCGAGGTGCGTCACAAGGGCCCATCCTTAGCCCGGGGATCGGGGGCTGACAACGGAAGTGGCGTTTTCACCACGCTCCCCCCGCCGGAGCCGGCCCGGTCGGACCTGCTCCCGGCCTGCCTCGGGCCGCTCGGGCCCGAACTTGAGCCCAGGCGCCCTGCCCCGCAGGGGGCCGTTGAAACGCTGGAGCGTTTCCGGCACGTTGCGGCCGCCATGCAGCCCGCCCAGCCGATCACCGGGCTCCGCCCCGACGATGTCGCCCCCCACGTGTTCCTGTGCGGAGACCCGGCTCGGGTCGAGACCATCTCGCACGGCTGGCAGGACCTGCGCGAGGTGTGTCGACTCCGCGAGTACCGGGTCGTGACGGGCCGGCTCGAGGGGGCGCCGGTGAGCGCGGCCTCCACCGGAATCGGGGCCCCGAGCACCGCCATCCTGGTCGAGGAGCTCGCCAAGCTCGGCTCCCATACCTTCTTGAGGATCGGGAACAGCGGCGGCCTGTCCCCCGATCTCGCGCTCGGCGATCTGGTGATCACGACGGGCGCCGTGCGCGACGACGGCACCTCGCGCAGCTACGTCGCGCCCGACTACCCCGCCGTCGCAGACTACGAGCTCGTCGCCGGGCTGGCCCGCGCCGCCCGCGAGCGCGGAGTGCCCCATCACACCGGCATCACCTGGTCGCTCGACGCCTTCTACGCCCGCAACGCGACGCTCGCGAGCGATGGGTCGATGGCCTCGATGTCCGTCGGGGGCTACTGGCCGAGCCACTTCGAGGCACGCATTCGCGACCTGCGTGCGGCGCGGGTGTTGAACTGCGAGATGGAGTCGGGCGTGCTGCTCACGCTCGCCGGCCTGTTCGGCCTGCGCGCCGGATGCATCTGCGTCGTCTCCGACCGTACGCCCTGGCCCGGCCCTTCCGAGATCGATCTCGACCGCAACATGGGCCGCTGCATCGAGGTCGCCACCGCCGCCATGCTCGAGAGCATCGCGGCTGGAGCCTGACGACCATGGCCGACACCATCTTCGGAAAGATCGTGAGGGGCGAAGTCCCGAGCGCGCCCGTCTACGAGGACGATCGTGCGGTGGTGATCCGCGACATCGACCCCAAGGCCCCGACCCACCTGCTCGTGCTGCCCCGCAAGCCGGTGCCGCGCCTCTCCGAGGCCGGAGAGGATGACACGGAGCTCCTCGGGCATCTGCTCCAGGTGGCGCGCCGGGCGGCCGCCGCCGAGGGACTCACGGACTTCCGGCTCGTGATCAACGACGGGGCCGGCGCCGGACAGACCGTGTTCCACCTGCACGTGCACGTGCTCGGCGGGCGCGCGCTCGGCTGGCCCCCGGGCTGACCGGACGCGATCAACCGGCCGGCGCGAGCGAGACCGGCACGGGCATCAGGTTCCAGGTGAAGACCGACTCGCCCTCGGGCCGCCGGTAGATCGTCTCGCGCTCGAATTCGTCGCCCTGCCAGACGTAGCGCCGCACCTCACCGTGCTTGTCGCTCGCCACGTAGAGCTCGTCGCGCCCGTCGCCGTCGAGATCGGCGAGCAGTGCCGCGTGCTCGAAGCCCGCCGAGTCGCGATCGATCAGGGTCTTCTCCCACTCGGCCGCCGGGTCGCTCCCGGGCCGGAGCAGCCAGAGGCCCGCGCTGAAGGTCGCCGCCACCATCTCGCGGCGACCGTCTCCGTCCACGTCGCCGGCCGTGAGGAAGCGGCACAACCGATCCTGGATGCTCGCGATCACGACGCCCTGCGCGGGGTCGGTATCCGCCTCGTAGCGGCGGATCTCGACCGGCTTGGTCAGCCGCAGGCTGGTGCCCCGGCCTTCGGCATGGCCCTCCACCGAGACGTAGAGCTCGTCGCGACCATCGCCGTCGACGTCGCCGACCAGGATCTCCTTGGCGTGCTGGTCCCCGAGATCGGCCACCACCCGGCGTCCCTCGTCACGGGCGGGCACGTAGCGCACCACCTTTCCGGGCTGCACCGACCCGTCGAGACGGTTCGGCTCGCTCGGGGTCGCGTAGAACTCGAGCACCCCGTCGCCGTCGAGGTCTCCGATCTCGATCTCGTGGACGAAGGTGTCCTTCTCGGCGTCGACCTCGCGGATCGTCCAGCCGCCGTCGCCGGCGCCGTCGCCGGTGGCACCGCCGGCGGCATCGGGATCGGGGCTCACGACGGCCACCACGCCCTGGTCGTGGGTCGCGACGGCGATGTCGGGGCGACCGTCGCCGAGCAGATCGCCCGTCTCGGCGTCGCGCATTCGGCTGAACTGGCCCCCGAAGTCCTTCTTCCAGATCGTCTCGGCCTCGAAGCCGGACCCGACCGGTCGCCAGAGCTTGAGCACCGCCGCGCTCCCCCCGAGCGTCAGGATGCCGGGGTCGCCGTCGCCGGGCGCGTAGACCATGGCCTTGTGGAAGACGTTGCTCTCGGGGTCCTCGAGCTCGGCGTGGCGCCAGGTACCCTCGCGCAGTGTCAGGAACTCGAGGAGCGCGGCACCGGGACGCGGGCCCTCGGGCGTCCGCTCGAACTGCGAGACGGCCAGCATCAGCCCCCTCGGCAGGCTCGCCCCACCCGAAGCCTGCGGCTCCGCGGCTTCCCCAGCGGTCTCGGGAGACCCGGCCTCGCCCGGATCGCTCGGGCCTGCCTCGTCTCCACCGCCGCAGGCGAAGGCTGCGAACGCCACGAACAGGCTGAGGGCAAGACGGGCCACTCCGGCCACTCGGGCGACCCCGTGGTGGGGGCCGGAGTGGAGTGTGCGCGAACGGGCCGGGTGCCGAAGTCCGAGGACACGTCGCTGCATCGAAACCTCCTGGCTGGAAGCGTGGGTTTAGCAGCTCGGACGGAAGCCGGCGACGCGCGCCGCACCCGGGAATGAACGCCGCCAACGGGTCCGGATCCGATGGGATCGGGTACGTTTGCGGCGTGGCAAAGACCGGCGACACACTGCGCGCACCGCGCGGAACGCGCGACTTCTATCCCGAGGAGCTCCGGCTGCGGAGCTGGCTCTTCGAGGCCTTCCGCGACGTGTCGCGCCGCTTCGCCTTCGAGGAGGTCGACGCACCGATCGTCGAGCACGCCGATCTCTTCATCCGCAAGGCCGGTGAGGAGATCGTCGACCAGATTTACCACTTCGAGATGCACGGACGGCACCTGGCGCTCCGCCCCGAGCTCACGCCGTCGCTCTCGCGCATGTTCATCGCCCGCGCCGGGGCGCTCCGGCTGCCCGCCCGCTGGTTCGCGATCGGTCAGAACTGGCGCTACGAGCGGACCACCCGGGGACGCAAGCGCGAGCACTACCAGTGGGACGTGGAGATCCTGGGCGAGCCCACGGTGGCGGCCGAGGCCGAGCTGATCGGCGCGATCTTCGCGCTCCTCGACCAGGTCGGGCTTCCCCGCGAGAGCGTCCGGCTGCGCCTCAACAGCCGCGCCCTGCTCGAGGAGCTGCTGCGCCGCGACGTGCTGCGGCGTCGGCCCGAGGTCTTCGAGCCGCTCTGCGTGGTGATCGACAAGCTCGAGAAGATCGGCGAGTCCGCCGTGATCGATCTGCTGACCGACCCGGACGGCGGCGTCGCGCTCGACGCGAGCGAGGCCGAGCGGGTGGTGTCGCTCCTGGGTACGCGCGACCTGGCCGATGCACGGCGCGAGGCCGGGACCGACTCGGAGGCCATCGCCGAGCTCGAACGCCTGTTCGAGCTGCTCGACGCGCAGGGCGTGGCCGACCGGGTGACCTTCGACGCATCGGTGGTGCGAGGCCTCGCCTACTACACGGGGGTGGTGTTCGAGGCGTTCGACGCCGAGGGGGCGCTCCGGGCGATCTGCGGTGGCGGGCGCTACGACGGACTGGTGGAGCAGCTGGGCGGCCCGCCCACCCCGGCCGTGGGCTTCGGCTTCGGCGACGTGGTGATCGCCGAGCTCCTCGCCGAACGCGGCCTGATACCGGAGCTCGGACGCGGCGTCGATGCCGTGGTCTTCGCCGTCTCGGAAGCGGAACGGCCGCTCGCCGCGCGCCTCGCGAGCCGGCTGCGTCGCGCCGGTCGCGGGGTCGAGCTGGTGCTCGGCACCCCACGTCTGAAACGCGTGCTCGCCGACGCCGAGCGGGACGGCGCGACCGAGGTCTTCGTGATCGGGAGCGACGAGGCGACCCGGGGCGTGGCCCGGCGTCGCCACCTCGCCGCGCCGCAGGACGCACGCGAGTGGGTCGAGGTACCGCTCGCGGGCAGCTAGGCTGCCCACCGCAAGGCCGCCTTGGATCCGACGCGCGGACCACGCCCTGTCGGCGATCGTCCAAACGTCGTTTTCGGTCTCAACCAAAGGCGCTATAAGGAGCGTGGGCCCCGTTCGCGGGCCACCCACCCTACCTTCCCATCCGGGGGATCGACATGC
>CAYYUT010000161.1:0-7580 GCA_964474935.1 uncultured Spirochaetales bacterium | reverse complement strand
CTCGAAGGGACGGGGAGCATCGGGCTCCTCGATTTCGAAGGCGAGGTGACCGGGCCCGACAGCCTCGTGCTGACCCGCAAGGCGGGCACCGCCTTCGCGCTCGACGACCGCCTGGGAGTGTTCCTGATCGTGGACGGAAGCGTCCCCGAGCCGGGCCTCTTCGGGCTGCTCGCCAGCGCGCTGGCTCTCGGGGCGGCCCGTCGGGCCCTGGCCTAGCGACCGACGTCGTCGCTCGGGCCGTCGTCGTCCGCGTGGAACAGGTGGGCGACCTTGTGCTTGAGATGTTCGAGACCGGCCTCGAGCGAGCCGTCCGCCGCCCAGCGCAGGAGGCTCCAGTCGTCGTGGGTGGCGGCCTCGAGGGCGCCTGCCGCCTGATCGACGTGGGGCAGGGCCACCTCCATTCCGAGCAGGCTGTGGCTCGTCGTGAGCTGCGCCCGCGCGTAGTGGTCCTTGATGCGTTGGCGGATCCACTCGTTCTCGCTGGCGACGAGGAAGCGCAGGGTCTCGATTCCCTCTCGGGAGGCGGCCAGGACGAGACGCTCGGTGAGGAGACGGCCGAGGCCGAGCCCGCGAACGTCGGGGTCCACCGCGACCGCGGGCTCTCCAACGCTGGGATCGTTCGGGAGACGGCTCACGTGGGCAGCTCCCACGCAGCGCCTCGGCGCTCCGGCGCCGGCGTCGAGGAGCGCCCGGACCTCGCAGCCCTCGGCACCGCCTCGGCTCTCGATCTCGACGGCGCGCCCGTCGCGAAGCGACACCCGCTCGCGGAGGGTGGGGCGCTCGCCATCCTGATGGCTGCCGGGTACCTGCATGTCCTTCACCCCCGGTCCGTTACCCCTCGAACGTAGACGCGTTGCGTCATTCGTCAATCGGTGTCCTGGGAAGGCATGGTGACGTTCTCGGGAAGCACCCTGGAGGGATCCGAGGCTGATGGCCGTGCCGCCCTGGGGCTAGGCTCCGGTGGTGGCGCGCCTGGCCCGGTGGGGAATCGAGCACCTCTACTATCCGACCGCGCTCGCGGCGAGCGTCGGGGTGTCGCTCGTCTGGCTCGAAGCCGGCTGGGGACCGGGCGCGGTGGTGGCTGCGAACGGATGCCTCTTCGCCGTGCTCTGTCTGGGGCTCGAGCTGGCGCTGCCAGAGACGTCCGCTTGGCGGCTCGATCGGCAGGAGCTCCGCACCGACGTCCTCCACGCGCTCCTCACCAACACGATCCCGACGGCCCTCTTCCGAATCGCTGCCTACTCGCTGCTGGTGAGCGCCTCGGCGGCCCTGTCGGCCGGACTGGGCTTTCCGCTCTGGCCCGGGGGCTGGCCGCTCCTCGCCCAGCTTCCGCTCGCGCTGCTCGTCGCCGAGGCGGCCTCGTACGCGATCCATCGTTCGCTCCACGAGTCGCGGCTCTGGCCCCTGCACGCCGTCCACCACTGCTCGCCGCGCATGTACTTCCTGCTCGTCACCCGCAAGCATCCGATCCAGGCATTCATCACCTACGGCGGGCGCCTCTCGGTGCTCTGGCTGCTGGGAGTGGGCCCCGAGCTGCTCGCGCTCTACACGGCGGTCACCACCACCAATGGCTACGTCCAGCACTCGAACATCCGCATGCGTTTCGGTCCGCTGAACTGGATCTTCGCGACCCCGGAGCTGCATCGCTGGCACCATTCGCGCGAGGTGGCCGAATCGAACGCCAATTACGGGGACGTCCTGATCGTCTGGGACTGGCTCTTCGGGACCCGCATCCTCCCCGAGGGCGGCGAGCGGCTGCATCGGGGCCTCGGTCTGCCCGAAGGCATCGAGGTCGACCAGACCTACTGGGGGCATCTGGCGCTCCCCTTCCGTTGGGCACGGCTCCAGCCGGGCGGGTCCGTGCGGGCTCCCGTGGCGGGCCGACCCGAGCGAGCCGGGTCGCGGAGCGGCTAGCGGACCGGACGCGTGCCGGTCGCGCCGACCACCGTCTCCGTCACCCAGAGATGCGGCGTGGTCACGACCGCCAGACCGACGAAGAGGGTCCTGACGGCGGCGTCCGGACCCGTGCCGCCGCTCGTTCCGGTCACCACGACCCAGGCTCCCACCCCGAGCACGAGACTCAGGACCACGACCGGACCGGCGGCGCCGACGAGCACCCGGATGCCCTCGCTCGGGCCCGTCCAGTCGAGACGGTGTGCGAGGCGCAACAGGTGTCGGAGCGAATGTCCCAGACAGAAGTAGAGCGTGAAGAAGAGCAGGGGCGGGAGCGAAGCGCCGGTGGCCAGCAGGGCGACGGGCTCGGCCATTCTCGCCAGGATCCGGGGCGAGCGGCGCCTCCAGGCGGTCGCGAGGAGTGATGCGGCGTGAGCCAGCACACCCGCGAGCGTCGCGGCCGCGAGCCAGGGGCTCGAGCGGGCGAGCATCGCGGCGACGGCGCCGGGATCCCGGTCCATCACGATTCCGAACAGGCGTGCGACGGTGTCGGGGTGGAAGATGATCGGTGCCACGATCGGCAGACCCCCGAGCAGCAGCACTTCGAGAGGGCGGCGCCAACCCGGCAGCGAGCGGTCCTCACGATCGTCGCGCCCGAAGTGGAAGAGGGACGCGACGACCAGGAGCGCGAGGCCGAGGGGCGCCGAGAGGATCCAGAGGGCGAGGGTCGAGGCGGCGAGCGTCAGGTAGATGAGCAGGGTCCGTAGGGTCGTCGCTCGCCCGAGGCTCGCAGGCTCGCGCAGCCGCAAGCCCGTCACATGGAGATCGAGTGCGCCGTGGGGCAGACCGATCGCGGCGACGGCAACGATCGTGACCGCGAGCTCGACGGCCGAGCCCGGTTCGATGCCGTGTGCGAAGACGGCCGCCGCCGCGAGGGTCCCGAGATAGGCCATGCGGTGGAGCTCCCACCAACGCCGGGTCCATCCATCGCTCGGCTTCATCGAGCGCTCATCCGGTGCGGCCGGTATTCACGTCCTGCCGCGCGGCGTCTCGCGCTATCGGGTGGGTGGGGAAACCACCGATCACGGCGCGCCGGTCCGACAGGTTTCCTCCGTCGAAGAGGAAGCGCACCAGACGGTCGGTTTCGACCCGTTCGAACAGACGCCAGAAGAGCTCCGGCGCCTGCTCCGGATTCCGCCTCAGAACCCCCAGGAAGACCGAATCCATCCAGCGCATGGAGCCGCCATAGGGCGCCTCGTGGGCCGGGCGCCCGGTCGAGTCGAGCGTCCTCGCGAGCTGTCGCGACCATTCATGGATCGCGAGGAACGCGTAGCCGGTGCTCGGACGCACGAGCCCGCCTCGCGACCCGATCGGCACGATGCGCGACGTTCGCGATCCGCGAGACGTGGGTCTGGCGCCGACGTGCATCGGGATCACACCACGTTCCTCGCGTAGCGTCTCCCAGCGCGTCACACCGAAGCGCTCACCCAGGTAGCGACCGACGTCGTCGCGATAGGTGGCCGCATCGAACGGCGAGGGGCTGAAGTAGGTCGATTCGACGAGGGCGCGGGTCGGTGAGTAGGGCAGCACGTAGCTGAAGTGGATTCCGCGCTGCTGGCTCACGTCGAAGTCCATGAGTGTCACTGTCCGGGGATCGAAGCATGGCTCCGACGTCTCGACCTCGATTCCCAGGAAGTGCTGCAGGAGCGCACCGCGCGGTGGGCGCGCCGGGGGGCGACCATCGAAGGCGAACCGGGCCGTGACGGCGCCCTGGTCGGTCGAGATCCCAACGCGGCCGGCCTCGCTCTCGAGAGACTTGACGCGGGTGCCGAGTGCCAGGGTGACGCGCGGGTGCTTCGAGAGGCGCTCGAGGGCGAGCGCATAGAAACGATCCGAGGGCACCTCGCAGTACGAGAGAGCCTGGCTCCGGTGGATCAGGCTCCGCCCGGCATGCCGCACCCGCCAACGCTGCCAGCGATGCGCCACCGCCGACTCGAACCGATGTCCAGCCAGGTCCCAGAAGCACCATGTCCTGTCGCGCGTGAACTCGCGCCGGGGCTCGATCACGAGAATCCGGTCGGTCCCGGGCCGCGCCGCCAGCTCGAGCGCGAGACTCATCCCCGCACATCCACCCCCGATCACCGCATGGTCGAACGGCTCTGCGATGGTCATGCGTTCACCGCGAGCGATCGATCGTGGGGGATCAGATGCTCGAGCACCTTGGCAGACGAGAGCACGCCCGGAACCCCGGCGCCGGGGTGCGTACCGGCGCCGACCAGGTAGAGACCATCGACGTCCTCCGAGCGGTTGTGGAATCGGAACCAGGCCGACTGCGAGAACAGGGGCTGGATCGAGAAGCCCGTCCCATTCACCGTCAGGTAGTCGCTCCGGAAGTCCTCCGGCGTCTTATAGAAGGATTCGACCAGGCTCTCGCGGAGCCCCGGAAGGAGCTCCTCCTCGAGCGCGTCGATGATCCGGTCTCGGTACAGGTCGCCGGCTGCGTTCCAGTCGATGTCCGCCTGGAGGTTCGGGACCGGCGACAGGACGTACCAGGTGTCACATCCCGGCGGAGCCATACCCGGATCGGTCGCGGTCGGCCGGTGCAGGTAGAGGCTGAAATCGGGTGCGAGCCGGCGCCGGTGGAAGATGTCTCGCAGCAGTCCGTGATAGCGACGGCCCATGACGATCGTGTGGTGGGCGACGTCGGTGTACCGGCGACTCGTCGCGAAATAGAGCACGAACAGACCCATCGAGTAGCGGAGCTTGTCGATGCGTCGATCCGTCCATCGGCGACGATGCTCGGGTGCGATCATGTGCTTGTAGACGTAGGGCGGATCGGCATTCGCCACCACCAGAGGGGCGTCGATCCGCTCGCCGTCCTCGAGGCGCACACCAGTGGTTCGGCCGTTGGTCACCAGGATCTCGTCGACCGGTGCGCCGAGCCGGACATCGATGCCTTCCTCGGCCATCAGCTCGCCGAGCGCGGCCACGAGTGCACCCGTCCCACCAACCGGGAAGTGAACGCCCCAGCGTCGCTCGAGGTAGTGGATCAGCGAGTAGATGCAGGTGGTGTCGAAGGGATTCCCGCCAACGAGCAGTGGCTGGATGCTGAAGGCCCGGCGCAGCTCCTCGTTGCGCAGATGACGCGACACGAAAGAGTACACCGAGCGGTGACATCCGAGTCGCACCAGGTCGGGTGCCACCTTCAGCATGTCGCGCAGGCGGCCGAAGGGGCGGTCGCCGAGCTCGAGGAACCCCTTCTCGAAGATCTTCCGCGAATGGGCGAGCATTCCGAGGTAGCCCTCCCGGTCGCGCGGGTCGAATCGTTCGATCTGGGCGAGCGTGTCCTCGACGGTTCCTCCGTAGTCGAAGGTGCGACCGTCGTAGAATCGGAATCGGTACCACGGGTCCACCGGTTTCAGGTCGACGTAGTCCGCCAGCTTCTTTCCGAACAGCTCGAAGAGCTCCTCGAACATGAACGGGGCGGTGATCACGGTCGGGCCGGCATCGAACCGGAAGCCGTTCCGCTCGTAGACCTGCGCGCGACCTCCGAGCTGGTCGAGCTTGTCGACCAGGGTGACGCGATAGCCGCGCGCTCGGAGCCGCAGCGCGGCAGCGATCCCGCCGAAGCCCGCGCCGACGACGACGGCGGGTGAACCGTCGGACGTGGAGTGAGCGCTTCGTACCATCCGGGTCGTGTCGAGTGCGACGCTCATGCGCAGCTCCTGAGCGCGGCGGTGGGCCGGCTCTCATCGTCGAGGATCTCGCCATCCGGGGCGCCAGTCGCTCCGGGGGACGCCAGGGCCTGGCCTGCCTTGCGGACCAGCTTGCAGAGTGCGAGGGGCAGTCGGTCGGAGTGTCGGTTCCCGCGCCGGCGGTGCGCCTCCGCGGATCGCTGGCAGCGGGTCTTCACCTCGGGGGTTCCGATGCGACGCAGCCAACGGTCGCACTCTTCGGAGGGGACACCGCCCTCTCGTAGATGGTCGAGGAGCCTCCGCCTCACCGGCCGGGGAGCGAGCTCGAGGAACTCGATGGCTGGTGCGCTCGGGCGACCGCGACGGAGATCGCCTCCGGCCCGCTCCCGCTGTTTGGTGCCGAGGACGTCGGCCAGGTCGTCCTGGATCTGGAATGCGATGCCGTAGGCGGTGAATGCCGCCCGCGCTTCCCGACGGAGCTCTGCTCCGAGGTCGGCGAGGAGCATGGCGCCCTCGACCGGGAGGGCCAACAGCAATCCTGACTTCGCGCCGGCCATGTCGTCGTATGCCGTCCGATCGACGGAAGCGAGCGCGTAGAAGTCGTGATCGGCCACCTGACCGCGAATGGCGGCAGTGGTGGCTCCAGCGACCAGCTGAACCAGTCCGACCCGCTGGGCGTCGGTCGCCGGCATCCGAGCGCTCACGTCGAAGGCCCGGGTGATGAAGTGATCCCCGAGCGTGATCGCGAGGTCGGTCCCGAACGCGTGCCAAACGGACGGTCGCCCCCGCCGCATGCGGTCGCCATCCTGGATGTCGTCGTGAACGAGCGAGGCAGAGTGGAGCAGCTCGCACGCCACCCCGAGCTCGAGACCGGCCCGCCGCGGAACGCCCAGGATCTCGCACGAAGAGACCGCGAGCAGACCGCGTCGGAGGCTCCCGCCGGCTTCGAGGTGATGGCGAACGACCTTCTCGAGGCCCGCCGGAGCCCCTTCCAGCCCTGCGCACAGCAACGCGTGTTCGAGGTCTCGGCGCCTGGCGTCGTGGCCTCCCCGCGCGCGCCGCGAGATCGGTTGTTCGAGCGCTTTGGAGGCGAGTGAAGCGTGCATGATTCGATCCTCATTTGGCGCCGGGCCGGGCCGCCGGCCCGGCGCCATCGGTGCGCCCGGCGCGGGGGGGCGTCGAGCCGAGGGCGCCTTGGGGAGTGTCAGCTGGCCGCGGCCACCTCTTCGTTGACCGGCCGAAGCGGGGTCCGCCCGGCATCGACCGAGTATCCGTCCGCCTCCGACTTGGCGCGGGCGATGGCGTAGATGAAGAGCCCGAGGCCCACCTTCGCCACGAGGTCCGCGATCGTGTACCCGAGCTGGAGCAGCGTCTCGCCCGCCGCACCGGCACCGAGGCCACCCAGATAGGCCACCGGGTAGAAGGTCCAGCTCGCCACCACCAGCAGACGCGCCTGATCCACGAGGGGACGCACGGTCTCCGGCTGGCGCTCGAGTGCGCCCGCGAATTCCGTGTAGAGCGCGTAGACGATGTAGGCGAACGGGATCATCGCCAGGATCCACCAGAAGACCGACGATCCGACGCCCGTCGCGACCTCGCCCGGGTAGCCGAGCACGATCATCAGCAACGCTGCGCCACCGAGCTTCAGCATGAGCGAACGGCCGAGAGCCTTCGGCAGGTTGAGGACGGCGACGAGCTCGATGACCAGAAGAGGCACGGTCAGGAGCCAATCCGCATAGCGATAGGCGTCGTTGAAGCCCTTGCCGCTCGGCACGTAGGCCCCGCCCTCGAGTGCGAAGGCGTCCGTGAAGCTCATCGAGATCCGGACGTAGTGGTAACAGGCGATCGCCACCACCAGGCCCGAAATGAGCAAGGCCGGGCGGTAGGCAGGGGCCACCTGCTGCCGCGAGAGGAAGAAGAAGATCGCCGCCGCCCCCATGGCGGCGACCGTGAACGACATGAGGTTCGCGATCAGCGAGAACTGAAAGGTGC
>CAYYUT010000160.1:0-7618 GCA_964474935.1 uncultured Spirochaetales bacterium | reverse complement strand
CGCGGCCTCGACATGCGGATCGACCTCGGACTGGTGAGCCGGCGGCCCCGGATCGTGTGCGCACAGGCCGAGGCGGCCAACCCCCTCTACCTGTCCTATCGGCGCGACTTCGAGGTCTTCGAGCCGATCGCTGCGCGCACGACGCTGGCGTCGGCCATCCAGATCGGCAACCCGGTGTCGATCGAGAAGGCGATCGCCGCGATCCAGCGCTACGACGGCATCGTGGAGCAGGCCTCGGAGGCCGAGCTGGCGGAAGCCTCGGCGCACGCCGACCGGACCGGCCTGTTCAACTGTCCCCACACGGGGGTCGCGCTCGCCGCGATGAACAAGCTGGTCCGCGCCGGGACCATCAAGTCGTCCGATCGGGTGGTGGTGATCTCGACGGCGCACGGTCTCAAGTTCACGGACTTCAAGCTCCGCTATCATCAGATGGAGCTCGCCGGGATGACACCGGAGCTGCCCAACCCGCCCATCGAGCTTCCGGCCGACTACCAGACGGTGCGCGACGCGTTGATGGGCGAGATCGAGCGCCGCTTCCCGGAACGGGCCTAGCGATCCGTCTGACGCGCCCAGTGAAAGGAGCTTCTGGATGTTCACCGGCATCGTCGAGAGCGTGGGCGTCGTCGAGGCCGTCGAGGCGCGCGCCGATCTCTGCCGCATCGCGATCGAGGCGCCGGCCATCCGCGACGGTGTGCGCATCGGCGACAGCGTGGCGGTGAACGGCGCCTGCCTGACGGTGACCGCGATTGCGGGTGACCGTTTCTCGTTCGACATCGTACGCGAGTCGATGGACCGAACGTCGCTCGCGGGGCTGACCCCCGGAGCGCGGGTCAATCTCGAGCGCTCGCTCCGCGCGGACGGGCGGCTCGATGGCCACATCGTCCAGGGGCACGTCGATGCGACGGGGGTGGTGGAGCGGCTCGAGCGGGAGGGCGACGACGTCCGACTCTTCGTGGGCGTTCCCGAGAGCTTCGCCCCGGATCTCGTCCCGAAGGGATCCGTCACCATCGACGGCGTTTCGCTCACCGTGTGCGGCGTGCGCGATCAGGGCTTCGACGTCGTCCTGATTCCGCACACCCTCAAGGAGACCACCCTCGGCGAGCGCCGGCCGGGCGACCCCGTGAACCTCGAGGCCGACATCCTCGGCAAGTACGTGCGGCGGCACCTCGAGCGCCTGATCCCCCAGAAGCCGGCCTGAGCCACCGGCCCGCGGGGCCGATCGAGCGAGCCCTTGCTCTCTTGTCGCGGTCTGGCGAAGTGATAGACTGACTGGTCGGTTTAGTCGGATGGCCGACGCCGGTGGTCCGGTCGAAAGCTCCGGTCGAAAGCTCGGGTCGAAAGCTCCGGTCGACGGCTCGGGTCGAAGGCTCCGGTCGAATCGTCCGTCACACCGTCCGGTCCCAGGGAGCACCGTGCGCATGCCCGAGAGCGCGTCCACCGATCGCCGCCACGCCACGCCCGAGAAACGCCGCGCCCAGATCCTCGAGGCCGCCCTGCGCTGCTTCGCCTCGCGCAGCTATCACGAGGTGCGCATGGACGATCTCGCCGAGGCCGCGGGTCTCTCGAAGGGCAGCCTCTACTGGCACTTCCGGAGCAAGGAAGAGGTGTACCTGGCGCTCTTCGACGCGTTCGTCGATGCCGTGTTCGCGGCCTGGACGCGCGAGGAGGCGCAGGCGAGCAGCGCGCTCGACGCCCTCGAGCGCGAGGCCCGGGGCCTGATCGACCAGTGGCAGCAGCAGCGCGAGTTCCTCGGCGCGTGGATCCAGTTCTTCGCCCATCCGCGCGCCCGGGAACGATTCGCGTCGCTCTACCGCGCCAGTCGCGAGCGGCTCGCTCGCGTCATCGCTCGTGGTATCGCGGAGGGCGAGATCCGCGACGTACCGGTGGCCGGCGCCGCGGCCTACCTGACGGGGGCCCTCGAGGGGATGCTCCTCCAGGCGCTGGTCGATCCCGAGTTCGCGCTCGAAGCGCACTGGCCGGCGGCCTGGTCGATGATCGCGCACGGGCTGCGGACATGAGGCCCCGCCGCGTCGTCCAGCGGGCTGCGCTCGGCTGTCTGGTCCTCGCCATGGCGACGGCGCAAGCCTCGTGGGGCTTCGAGGCCGGGCTCGAGCCGGCGCCCGAAGACCTCGATGCCCGCACGGTCGCCTCGCGCGTCGAGGACACGCTCCGCGGCAAGAGCGCCTACATGGAGGCGGCGATGACCATCGAGTCTCCGCGGCTTCCGGCACCCCGGACCGTCCGCTTCCGTTCGTGGGACGATCGTCCCTCGCGGCGCTCCTTCATCCGCATCCTCGCGCCCGCCAAGGACCGGGGCACCGGCTTCCTCAAGCTGCATCCGAATCTGTGGAGCTACATCCCGCGCGTGGAGCGCACGCTGCGGATCCCGCCTTCCATGATGCTCCAGTCGTGGATGGGGAGCGATTTCACGAACGACGATCTGGTGCGCGAGTCGAGCCAGCTCGACGACTACGACCATCGGCTGCTCGGCGTCGACGCTCATCCGCACGGCCACTCCGAGCGCCGGGCGCTCGTCCTCGAGTACATCCCGCACGAGGATGCACCCGTGGTGTGGGGGCGCATCGTCACGTGGGTCGATTCCACGCAGTACGCCCCGCTGCGCAGCCAGTACTACGACGAGGACGGCGATCACCTGCGGACGATGGAGTTCTCCGAGATCCGCTTCGTCCAGAGCCGGCCCTTCCCGCATCGTTGGAGCATGCGACCTCTCGAGAAACCGGGGCACCGGACCGTGATCGAGATCGACACGATCCGCTTCGACGAGTCCTTCGAGTCGCGGATCTTCACCACGCGCCATCTGAAGCAGGTCGAGTAGATGAGGACGCTTCCGAGGCTGGCCTGGCGCAACGTCTGGAGGAATCCACGACGGACCGGCCTCACGCTCGCTGCCACGGTCTTCGCGGTCGTGCTCGTGGTCTTCTTCGTGGCCATGTCGGCCGGCCTGCACGAGAAGATGATCGAGGACAGCGTGCGTCTGCGCTCGGGACACCTCACGCTGATGGGCGACGGCTATCTCGAGCGGCGGACGCTCGAGCAGTATCTCGACTACCGGCCCGGTCTGGTCGAGGCCCTCGCGAGCGACCCGGCCGTGGAGGGCTTCGCTCCGCGCCTCGTCGGCTTCGGTCTGCTCTCGCAGGACTCGTCGACCCGGGGCGTGGCGGTGCTCGGAGTCGATCCGGATCGCGAGCCGAGTGTGTCGAGCCTGTCGCGGCGCGTGGCGCAGGGGCGCTTCCTCGACGGGCAGGGCACCCGGGAGATCGTGCTCGGCCAGAAGCTGGCGCAGACCCTGTCGGCCGATCTCGGCGACGAGGTGTTGCTCTATTCGATCGCCTACTCGCTCGAGATGGCCTACGACCTCTTCCGGGTGGTTGGGATCGTTCGCCTCCCCGACGCGAACCTGGAGCGGCAGCTCGCCATCCTCGATCTATCGGTCGCCCAGGCCTTCTTCGTGTACGGCGACCGGGTGAGCGAGGTGGCCGTGCTGACGCGAGGGGCCGACCGGGTCGTCGAGCTGCGCGATCGCCTGGCGGGCCAGCTCGACGGCGGGGTCGAGGTCCACACCTGGCGCGAGGTCATGCCCGAGCTGGTTCAGCTCATCGTGCTCGACGATGCAGGCATGTACATCATGCTCGTGATCCTCGTCGTGGTGGTGGCCTTCGGGATCCTGAACACCGTCTTGATGTCCGTGCTCGAACGCACGCGCGAGTTCGGAGTGGTACTCGCGCTCGGTCTCGCCCCGAGCGCGCTCTTCCGACTCATCTATCTCGAGTCGCTGCTGCTGGCCGGTGTGGGGCTCGTCGTTGGCCTGGGCATCGCCATCCCGCTCGTGCTCTGGTTCGTCGCCCATCCCATCGAGCTCGCCGGTACCCAGATGGGCGGAGCCATCGAGCTGCTCGGCTTCGAGCCGGTGCTCACCTGGAAGCTCAAGCCGTTGAATCCGATCGGCTCGACACTCACGATCTTCGGGGTCGCGGCCCTCGCGGCCCTGTACCCGGCCTACAAGGCGAGTCGGTCCCGGCCGGTGGACGCACTGAGGAGCCTGTGAGCCCGCGACGAGTCGCCCCATGACGCTGCTTCGGATCGCCTGGCGGAATCTCTGGCGCAATCCACGCCGCACCTCGATCGTCGTCTCGGCGGTGAGCATCGGAATCGGGGGTGTGATCCTCACCATGGCCATCAACTACGGCATGGTCGTCCAGATGGTGGATACGGCCATCCGGACCGAGCTCGGCCACCTGCAGGTCCACGCGCCGGGCTACCTCGACGATCCGAGCCTCGAACGCACGCTTCCGGCCGACGGGGGCGCCGGCGCCCGAATCCTGAGCGCCCACCCCGCGGTGGCCTCGTGGGCGCCGCGCATACGGAGCGAGGCCTTGATCTTCTCGCCGCGCGCGAGCGCTGGCGTCCGTCTCCTGGGCGTCGATCCCGGACGCGAGGCCGACGTCTCGGCGGTGGCGGGTTCGCTCGTCGCCGGCCGCTACCTCGACGGCGAGGCAAGACGTCTGCTGATCGGCGAGGCGCTGGCGCGGCGCCTCCAGGTGGAGGTCGGGGACAAGGTGGTGGTGTCGGTCCAGGACGCCGCGGGCGACCTCACCGGCGAGGCCTTTCGCATCGGGGGTGTGTTCCGCACGTCGTCGCGCGAGTTCGACCGGGGCACCTCGTTCCTGCATCTGCGCGAGGGCCAGGCGCTCCTGGGGCTGCCCGACGCCATCTCCGAGATCGTGGCGCTGGCGGAGCATCGCTCGGCGGTGTCCGAGATCGAGCGCGCTCTCGAGGACGCGCTCGGTCCGGAGGCCGATGTCGACACCTGGGAGGAGCTCCAGCCCCTGCTCGTCTACACCGTCGAGATGTTCGACCAGATGGGCTGGTACGTCTACGGCGCCGTCTTCGTGGCCATGGCCTTCGGGATCGCGAACGTGCTGCTGATGGCGGTCCACGAGCGGATCCGCGAGCTCGGGATCCTGGCCGCGATCGGCATGCCACCGGGGCGCATGGTGGTGATGGTGGTCACCGAGTCGCTCGTCCTGGTGGCCGTGGGACTCGGTCTCGGTCTCGCGGCGGCGCTCCTCGGGGTCTGGCTGCTGCGCGACGGGATCGACCTGTCGGCCTTCACGGAGGGCCTCACGGCCTACAACATCGGCACCCGGATCGTACCGGTGCTGCGACCCGCCGACGTCTGGGTCCCGTGCCTGGCTGCGCTCCTCACCGCGACCCTCGCCAGTCTCTGGCCGGCCGTCCGCGCCGTCCGGCTGCGTCCCGCCGAAGCGGTCCGGCACGTATGAGAAGGAGGCGATCGTGATCGTGCTCGAAGCGGTGCGGGTCGAGAAGACCTACGAGACGCGAGGCGTTGCCACACCCGCACTGCGCGGCATCGACCTCCGTATCGAGGCGGGCGAGTTCACGGCGCTCGCCGGGCCGAGCGGATCCGGGAAGACGACGCTCCTGAACCTCTTCGGTGCGCTCGATGTGCCCTCGGCCGGTCGGATCCGACTCGACGGGGAGGATCTCGCGAGCAAGTCGGCCCGGGAGCTCGCCAGCCTGCGTCTGCACAAGCTCGGCTTCGTCTTCCAGGCGTACAACCTGATCCCGGTCCTCACGGCGATCGAGAACGTCGAGTTCGTGATGGAGCTGCAGGGGGTCGCGCCCCGCAAGCGCTTCGAGCGGGCCGAGGTCCTGCTCGACCGCGTCGGGCTGCGCGGCCTCGAGCACAAGCGCCCGCTCGAGATGAGCGGCGGGCAGCAGCAACGCGTCGCGGTCGCACGCGCGATCGCGAGCCGGCCGCGAATCGTGCTCGCCGATGAGCCGACGGCCAATCTCGACTCCGAGACCGCCGGCCACCTGCTCGACCTGATGGGCCGGCTCAACCAGGAGCACGGGACGACCTTCCTCTTCTCGACCCACGATCCCCAGGTGATCGAGCGCTCCCGGCGAACGGTGCGTCTCCACGACGGCGAGGTGCAGGCCGACGAGCGCGACTAGCCGCATCGCGCCGTGGCTCGCGGCCGTGTTCACGGTCCTGCTGGCCACGCCCGCGGGAGCGCGCGAGCTCGTCCGCTTCGGCGACGTCTCGCTCGATCTCTCGGGCTCGCTGCGCCAGATCCTGATCGGCACCCGCGCCACGGACGAAGGCGACTTCGAGAATGCGGCCTCCTCCGATCTCCTGGACTGCCTGCGGGCGGCGCGTTTCGCCGACTGCGCGGCCTTCGACGAGGTCGGGGAGCAGGAGACCTTCCAGAGCCTGACGAGAGCCCGCATGCGCTTCGATCTGCGCACCGGGGTCGGGCTCTCGGCCCGCATCGTCTACGACCACGAAGTGCGTGCCGGAGATCTCGACATCTTCGAGAACCAGATCGCGGGAGCCGTCGCGAGCGACGCCTGGCTCGATCTCGACGGGCGCGTCACCCGGGAAGGTTCGCAGCAGAGCTGGCGACACCTGCTCTATCGGGGATTCGTGCGCTTCGAGAACCGCTGGGTGGATCTCGTGGTGGGGCGCCAGCGGATCCCGTGGGGCGTCGGCCGTCTCTGGAATCCCATCGACCGGTTCAACGCGATACCGCCCCTCGCGATCGAGCCCGACCAGACACCCGGTGTCGACGCCGTCGATCTGAAGCTCCGGTGGAGTGGCTTCGGATACCTCGAAGCGGTCTACCAGCCGCGGCCGGGGTCGGACGACGCCTACGCACTGCGGGCCCACGGGATCGTCGGGGAGGCCGACTACTCGCTGGTCGTGGGTTGGTTCGACGAGGCCTTCACGACGGGCTTCGACCTCGCCACCAATCTGTGGGACGCCGCGGGCCGGCTCGAGGTCGTCTACACCGATCCGCGTCGCTCCTATCACGAGATCGGGGAGAGCCGGGCGCGGGAGGTGCCGGACTTCTGGCAGGTGGTGGCGAGCGTCGACTACCACATCGATCTCGGCCGAGGCCTCTACACCCTCGTCGAGTACTTCTACAACGGGAACGCGACCGGGTTCGGGCGCGGAAAGGCGGGGTCGTTGCTCGCCTTCTTCGAGGCGAGCGAGACGGCGCCCGTCGCCGGGATCCCCGCGAGCCTGGGTCCCTTCGTGCAGGCCGGGAGCAGCGACCGGCTCGGTGGGAGCCGGCTGGTCAGCGCCGCCCTGCATCAGGTCGGCGTCCAGCTCGGATACGAGTGGACACCGCTCGTCCGGACCGACTTCCTCACGATCGTCGATGCCACCGGCGGAAGCGCCGCGTTCTTCCCGACCGCAGTCGTCACGCCGATCGACTCGGTGGAGCTGACCCTCGGCGCCCAGCTCTTCGCAGGACCCACCCGCTCCCAGTTCGGCCGCTCGGAGCATCTCTTCTACCTGATCGCCGAGTACTTCTTCTAGGCGCTCGCGAACGCGTCGGCCGCCCGCGCGCCGGGCGGCCTCGGCGTGCGTTCCTGCTAGTCTCAGGACCGGTCGTCACGGGAGACGTGAATCATGCGCAGCCTCGACGTCGTCACCTCTCTGGCCTCGACCCTGGTGCGCGCCGGTGCGGGCATGTCGGTCGGGCGCCCCGGGCGACGCCCCGAACGACTGCTCGCGCTGTACGCGTTCGAGGCCTGTCCCTACGGCCGCAAGGTGCGAGCGGCC
>CAYYUT010000159.1:3831-7633 GCA_964474935.1 uncultured Spirochaetales bacterium | reverse complement strand
CTGCAGCTCGCGCCCGGTCTCGGGATCGCGGCCGACGCGCCTGTGCGAGCGGTGCTCGTCGGCCCGAGCTTCTCGCCGACCGCGGTGGCCGCGGCCCGGGCCGCCGACGCGCTCGGCATCGACCTCGCCACCTACCGCTGCCTCCAGAACGGGAGCGGTCGCGAGCTCCTGCTGGAGCCGCTCTGGGTGGCCGGAGCACCTGCCCCGCCCCCCAGCGCCGACCGACCGCCGGCGGCCGCCCGCTTCCGGACCGGCCTGACCGACGCCGAGCTCAGCCTCACCCCCGAAGAGCGCGCCGCCTTCGATTGAGTGCCCGGCGACCGACAGGATTCCTTCACAGACTCTGAGCTGCACATTCGTGCGTGTGCAGAATCCGGGGCCCGTGTCGGCGCTTGCAGAGGGTGTTGCACCCGGGACGCGGCCCCAGGGGGATGCATCCGGCGCCGAAATCGCCCGCTCTACCTCATTTTTCGTGACACCTCCGAGATGCGTACGGCCACATCCCAGACGAGGGGGTGATCCGACCGCGCGGCCCGGCGATGCCATCGCTGCCGACGGTCGGGCGAAACCGGCGGACCTGGGGCGAATGCGGATCCTCGAACCGCGACGCCCGTCCACGGGAGCGCGTACCGGGAGACCGGACGCCCTCGGACCGTGGACCGCAACTGGGAAGGAACCGATGGCAGCTCCGGAAGCAGTACGAGTGGAAGCGCAGCCGCCCGAGGGTGCGCGATTCGTGGATCGTGACACCGTCCTGGTCGACCGATTGCGCGACGGCGACGAGAGCGCCTTCAGCGCCCTCTACGACCGCTATTTCCAGCGCGTCTACGACTTCGTCGATCGAAGGCTCGGCAACCGCGCCGACACCGAGGAGACCGTCCAGGAGGTCTTCATCAACCTGTTCTCGTGCATCCACAACTTCCGGGGGGAAGCGCCCTTCGGAGCCTGGGTCTTCGGCGTGACCCGCCGGACCATCGCGAGCCGCTTCAAACGCAAGCAGCACGCCATGGTCCCCCTCGTGGAAGAGGACTCGGGAATGAGCGACTCGCACCATCCCACGCTGCGACGCGATCCCGACCCGCTCGAGGCCTACGAGTACCAGGAACGGCTGGCCCGGATGGAGGCCGCGGCGCGCGAGAGCCTCTCGGAGGACCAGCGCACTCTCTTCCAGCTCCACCACGTCGAGAACAAGTCGATCAGCCAGATCGCCCGGGCATTGCGCAAGAGCGAGGACGCGGTGAAATCGAATCTCTACCGCGCACGGAAGCTCTTGCTCGCGCGATAGGCCCGGCTGCGGCAGCTGCTAGCTTCGGGGACGGATGCGACCCGAGCTCTTCGACCACCGACCGGCGGATCCGCTCGATTTCCGGATCTGGGACGGCCCGGACCCCGCGCACTGGGCTGGCGTGCGCGAGACGTGCTTCGAGATCACGAGCCGGGGCGACCGCGTACCGGGTCGGCTCTGGCTGCCGCGCGAGCGGCCCGGACCGCACCCCCTGGTGCTGCTCCAGCACGGGGCGGGCGGCTCCAAGCAGGCCGACTACATCGGCGCCACCGCCGGCCCATGGGTCGAGGCGGGCGCCGCCGTGGCCACGATCGACTTCCCGCTCCACGGCGAACGCGTCAACGTGAAGCTCGCGACACAGCTGGCCGCGCTCCTCGATGCCGAGGGCCGCGAGCGGACCCCCCAGGCACTCGCGCTCTGGAGCGACTTCGTGCGCCAGGCCGTGATCGACCTGAGGCGCGCTCTCGACGGACTCGTCGAGCTCGACGTCGTCGACGCCGAGCGGATCGGGTACGCCAGCTTCAGCCTCGGCACGATCCTGGGGGGCGTCTTCTGCGGGCTCGACCCGCGCCCGAGGGCCGCGGCGCTGGCGATCGGCGGCGGGGGGTTCGGTCCGCCCGAGGTCGACCCCCTCACCTATCTGCCCCTCTTCGCGCCCCGCCCCGTGATGTTCGTCGGTGCCGAGCGCGACGAACGGATTCCGCGCGAGGCCACGGAACGCCTCTACGCGGCAGCGGGCGAGCCGAAGTCGATCGCATGGTTCGACGCGACGCACGGTGGGATCCCGGGCCGCGCCCTGAAGGCCATGTGGCAGTTCCTGGCGCCTCAGCTCGGATTGGACGAGGCCGGGGGATAGCGGAGCGCCAGCAGGGTCCCCGACACCACCAGCGCCGGCATCGCCAGGAAGTTGAGCCCCGGCACCAGCAGCGTCGCGAATGCGCCGGCACCGAAGCCGAGCATCACGCTCCGGTAGCGGAAGGCCCAACGCCGTTTCGCGGGGAACCGGACGCAGCGCCGATCGAGCGTATAGCTCGCATAGTCGAGTGGCAGGAAGAAGACCGTCAACGCCAGCGAGAGCGGCGGCACCAGCAGGGGGCCTCCCGGCAGCAGCAGCCCGAGCCCCCAGAGTGCGAGCTGCATTGCGGCGAAGAAGAGCAGCCGCCGCAGCTCTTCGAGAAGGCTCCGCCCGCCCTCGCGCGCCACCGCCCACAGGCCCGAGTCCTGCGACTCGACCACGCATCCCTCGACCCGCTCTTCCACCGCGCGCGCCAGGGCATCGTTGAAGGGCGAGGCGATCAGCGACGCGAGCAGGAAGGCCGCGACCAGGCCGAACCCGAAGGCCAGCACCACGAACAGGCCGCCGACGAGCCAGGTCAGGAGCGTGAGCGGCGCCACCCAGAGCCAGGTGTACCAGGCCTGGGCCTCGAACGAGGGGATCCAGCCCGTGGCGAGGCCGTAGAGCACATCGAGCTGGGCCGTGAGCAGCAGCGCCGCGCCGCCGAGGCAGAGCCAGGCCACCAGGAAGGGCACCGCTGCGAGCCGCCACAGGCTCCGGTCGCCCCAGAGCAGCCGCAGGCCGCGCAGATGCAACGAGATCCCGTCCGCGAAACCGGGCACCAGGCCGGGATCGGGGCGCAGCGGGGGATCGGACGGCGTCATGGGTGGCCCAGCCCCCGACGAGGTTCCCGGTCCGGTCGGCGGCGCAGCGGGCCCGTCAGGCGCCCCGCTCGATCCGCGCCAGGAGCGCGTCGCGGTGGCGGGCCATGGCCGTGTCGTCGGCGGCCTCGAGATTCAGACGCACGACGGGCTCGGTGTTCGAGGGCCGCAGGTTGAACCACCAGTCGGGATACGAGACGAGCAGCCCGTCGAGCTTCGAGATGGTGGCGTCCGCGTGCTCCTTCTCGATCGCCGCGAGAAGACCCGGGATGTCCTCCACGCGGCGGTTGATCTCGCCCGAGGACGCGTACCGCGAGATCGGCGCCACCAGCTCGGAAAGCGGCCGTCGCTCGCGGGCGAGCACGTCGAGCAGCGCCACGAAGGCCGCCGTCCCATCGTCCGCGACCAGACTGGGCGAGAAGCGGAAGTAGAAGTGACCCGACAGCTCACCGGCGAACACCGCGCCCGTCTCGCGCATGGCGGCCTTGATGAAGGAATGCCCCACCCGACACATCTCTGCGACGCCGCCGAGCTCTTCGATCGCCTCGGCCGTCGCCCGGCTCGAACGCAGGTCGTAGAGCACGCGTCCGCCGGGATGCTTGCGGAGCGGCGAGCGAGCGAGCAGTGCCGTCACGAGGTCGGCCCGGACCGGCTCGGCGTGCTCGTCCACGAACATGGCACGGTCGCCGTCACCGTCGAAGGCCACACCGAGATCGGCGCCGGTCCGCTTCACGGCCGCGATCAGGTCCTCGAGATTCTCGCGCTTCAGCGGATCGGCCTCGTGGTTGGGGAAGGTGCCGTCGGGCTCGAAGTAGAGGCGCTCGACCTCGAGCGGGAGACGCGCGAGGAGCGGCTCGAGGC
>CAYYUT010000159.1:0-3821 GCA_964474935.1 uncultured Spirochaetales bacterium | reverse complement strand
CCCCGACCGAGGCGACGGTGAGACCACCCTCGCGGCCGGCCGCGGGCGTGGCGGGCTCGCTCGCCAGGGTCTCGATCTCGCGCAGGCCGGTGTCGCCACCCACCGGGATGGCGTGCTCGCGCGCGATCTTGAATCCGTTGTAGCGACCCGGGTTGTGGCTCGCGGTGACCATGACGCCGCCCCCGGTGCCGAGCTTCTCGATGGCGTAGTAGAGCATCGGGGTGCTGACGAGGCCGAGGTCGACCACGTCGACGCCCTGGCTCCGAATTCCGGTGATCAGGGCGCCCGCGAGCTCGGGGCTGTGGCTGCGCGCGTCG
This sequence comes from uncultured Spirochaetales bacterium, assembly GCA_964474935.1. Classification (GTDB taxonomy): domain Bacteria; phylum Myxococcota_A; class UBA9160; order UBA9160; family JAFDDA01; genus CAYYUT01. The sequence continues at coordinate 3,504 of CAYYUT010000159.1, read as the reverse complement.
CGGCCCACCGCGAGCCGCTCGGCACCCAGGAACCGGGCCGCGCCCCGGCCGATGGCCTCGGCGCGGGAGGCGTCGAGCTCGTCGGGGACGACCCCACGGATGTCGTAGGCCTTGAAGATCGACATGGCCCGAGTCTAACGGGCCGCTTGCGCTCCGGCCCGGACGGCGCCACCCTCACCCCATGTTCGGCCTCGGCCTCACCGAGATCCTCATCCTGCTCTTCATCCTCGCCCTGATCTTCGGAGCGCGGCGTCTCCCCGAATTGGGGAGCGGCCTCGGCAAGGCCATCAAGAACTTCAAGGCCGGCGTGTCGGGCAAGGACGAGATCGACGTCACCCCGAAGAAGGAAGAGGTCGAGGAGGGCAAGCAGCCCTCCCCCTAGCGTCGTCCTAGCGACGCGCCGCCTCGCGCGTCGGGTGCGCCAGGCGCGGCCCGATCAGATCCGGATCGCCCACCACCACGTCGCGAGCCGTCAGGCGGAAGCCGGCGAGCGCGTCTTCCCCGGCTCGCACGAGGGCCTGGAAACGGGTTCGTTCGCCGGGCTGCAACACCAGCTCGGGCAGCCGCTCGCTGGCCTCGCGTCGCCATGCGTCGAGCTCGGCCGGGCGGAGCGTCCGCAGGCGGTCGAGAGGTATTCCGACGCCGGCCTCCACCGGAGAGCCGTCACCGACGGGCTCCACACCCACCCGGGTCGCGATCCGGCGGGCCGACCCTGTGGCGTTTCGCAGGCTGCCACGAACCACCCACAGGTGGCCGGCGAAGGCGGTCGGGAGCGAGCGCGCCTCGAGCTCCGCTACCTCGAGCGCGGCGAGCGCCGCGGCCTGCGGGACGACCGGGTCCGGCGCGGGCGCAGCCGCCCGGCGAACCCAGAGACCCTGGGCCGAGGCCGCAATCAGGAGGACGACGAGCATCGATCCCGCCCATTCACCCCACGCGACCTCGCGGACTCGCGCCCAGCGTCGAGCCAGCACCGAGGGTCGTTCGGGAGCGCCGGCATCCATCGGGTCGCTCGCCAGCGCGTCCGGCGCCGGGGACGGCGAGCCACCGACGCTCGCATGCCCATCGCCCGGCCCGGCGCCGTCCTCGTCGCCCGCCTCCGGAAGCGCGTCCCGACGCGGAGCCAGGAAGTCCCAGCTCTGTGGGTCACCGAGCGGATCGGGCCGGGGGGGGACGCCGGTGCTGGGTGCCCCGTCGGCCGAGCCGTCGAGGAAGCTCGCCAGCGTGCGGTCGACGGCGTCCTGACGCGAAGCGGCGGGCGACGTTCGGCCGCCGTCGCCGTCCGCGCGGGTCCGGGTCGGCGTCTGCGCGCCCGGATCGGCCTTCGGCCGGACCTCGTCGCATCGGCGGTCCCCGTCCCCGGCCTCCAGGGAGGACACGTCCCCCCGCTGGCCCGGATCCGGGACCGTCAGCTCCGCATCGAGTTCGAGCGTGGACCCCCAGTCGCGCTGCGACCGCTGCGAGCGCTCCGCCGTCGCCTCCGAGTCGAAGCTCCAGTCGAACTGGGCGTCGCGTGCCTCGATCCGGTCGGCTGTCGATCCGTCCGCCGCGGAGTCCAGGGGATCGGCGCCAGGCTCGGGGGCACCCTCCGCCTCGCCGATCGTGGTCCCGCCGGGCGTGGGCCGGGCGATGTCGGGTGTGGTGGGCTCGTTCGGGTCCGGTGGATCCGGGGCTCGGAAGACCGGGAGATCCGTGTCGAACGAGAGGCTCTGTTCCTCGACGGCACCACCCGGAGACTCGCCGCCGTCCGTCGCCTCGGGCGAACCGATCGGCTCCTCGACGAAGCGCAGATCGTCGAGCGGGTCCGGATCCGCGCTGACCGGGGTCGCCGCAGCGCCCGGCGGCGCGGACACCGCAGGATCTCCGGTACGGGGAGCGGCGCTGGGCGTCGGGAGCACGAAGGCGTGCCGACAGCGCGAGCAGCGGAGCCTCGCACCGCCCGGCGGCAGCTTCGACTCGTCGAGCCGAAAGCGTCGCTCGCAGCCGGGGCAGATGACGATCACGCCGCGGCTCCGCCCGCCGGCCGGAGCGTCCGAATGGGAGCCCACCCTGTGCTAGCGTCGCCCATTGCGGCGAGGCATTCGCCGAACCCGTGCGTCGCGTGCATCATCGTCCCACCCAGGATCGCGCCATCGAAGCCCCCTGCCACGCATCGCGCAGCCGGCCCGTGGTCCATCGTCCGGAGCCGGCCCCGTGCGGCGTGAGTCGCTCGGCCTCACTGCCCGCGTGGTCCGCCCGACCTCTCGCCCGATCCGTTCGCCGGCCTCGCCCCGTGGGCCGATTCGGACGGTTCCTCGCAGGCCTTGAGCAGACCGCGGGCGGCATCGGGCGGCGGTGAGCGACTCCAGCCCGGCCGATCTGCCCTCGCTCCTCTCCCGGCGTCTGATCATCGTCACCGGCAAGGGGGGTACCGGAAAAACGAGCGTCGTCGCGGCCCTCGGTCTCGCGGCTGAGCGCGCCGGTCGGCGCACCCTGGTGGTCGAGACGGGGCGTGACGAGGCCGTCTCGCATCTGATCGCACCGGCCGCCGGACCCGTCGGCTACGAGGGACGCGACCTCGCGACCGGTCTCCGCGTGATGCACGCGCAGCCCTACGAGGCGCTCGCGGAGTATCTCGCCATCCAGCTCCGCACCCGCACGCTCGTGAACCTGGTGCTCCGCAATCCCGCCTTTCGGCAGCTGATGGACGCGGCCCCGGGCTGGCGCGAGCTGATCACCCTCGGGAAGATCTGGCACCTCGGCGAAGCCCTCGAGCCCGACGGCTCGCCGAGCTACGACCTCATCCTGGTGGACGCGCCGGCCACCGGGCACGGGATCACTTTCCTCGACGTCCCCCGCGTGGTGGTGTCGGCGGTGCAGGCCGGTCCGCTGCGGCGACACGCCGGCTGGGTCGAGGAGATGATCCGCGACCGCGAGCGCACCCTGCTCCTTCCGGTGGCCTTGGCCGAGGAGCTACCCACCCGCGAGACCACCGAGCTCGTGGAACGCCTGCGCGAGCGCGCGGCCATCGTGGTCGATCGGGTCGTTGCGAATGCCGTGATGGCCGCGCCCTTTCCGTCCGACCTCGAAGACCTGCCGGCGCGGCTCGCGCGACTCGATCCCGAGGAGCGCTGGACCGGGCTTCCCTCGGCCGCCGTGCTCGCCGCCTGCGCCCGGCACCTGCGCGAACGCCACGAGCTCAACCGCGAGTACGTGACCGAGCTCGGCGACGCCACCGGCCTGCCCGTCGTCGAGCTGCCCTTCCTCGACGCGGGCGTCCGCGACCACGGAGATCTCGAGACGCTCGGGAAGACCTTGCTGCCGAGCACGGGGGAAGCAGCGTGAGGCGACCGCCCCGTCCCCAGGCCCTGATCGAGTCGCGGCGCATCCTGGTGCTGGTGGGCTCCGGGGGCGTCGGCAAGACCACGGTGGCGGCGGCCTGGGCGCTCGAGGCGGCCCGCGCCGGGCGACATGCGCTCGTGATCACGATCGACCCGGCCCGCCGCCTCGCCGACGCATTGGGGCTGG
>CAYYUT010000158.1:0-7658 GCA_964474935.1 uncultured Spirochaetales bacterium | reverse complement strand
CGCCGGCCGAGCGCCGCGGCCACCCGTCCCTCGAGCGCATGGACGATCGCGGAGTCGGGATGGGCGACGCGCGCCGCACGAGCGGCGGCGAGCGCTTCGTCGGCCCGGCCCGCCTCGATCAGCACCCGGAGGCGCAGGCTCGCCAGGGCTTCGTGACGGGGGTCCGACGCGTCGATCGTCACGCGATCGAGGACGGACAGAGCGGCCTCGTCCCCGTGCGTCGTCCTTCGGAGCTCGGCGAGCTCGAGCACCGGTCCGGGACGGGGACCGGCCGCCTCGATCCATTGCTCGAGGGCCCGCTCGGCGCGCTCGGTCTCGCCGAGCGCGTGCCAGGCACGCGCGGCCACCATCACGCTTCCGAGCATGTTCGAGCCCCGGTTGGTGATGTGCTGCAGCGAGAGCTGGAGCGCCGCCTCGGGCTGGCCGAGCCCGGCCCGCAGTCGCGCAGCCCAGAGTGCGGCGTCGGTCGCTCCCGGCTGGAGCCGCGCGGCGGCCTCGTATCCCTCGAGCGCGCGTTCCACGTGTCCGAGGCGGTGCGCGGCGCGTGCCGTCAGGTAGTGGGCCAGCGCGCTCTTCGGTTCCTGGGCCAGAGCCTCGCGGAAGGCGGCGAACGCTTCCTCGGTCTCGCCCTCGGCGAGGGCGGTGCGGCCTCGCGCAAGCGCTCGGAAGGGATCGCCTTCGATCTCGCTCGCCATCGCCCGGGCCGCGTCGAGGTCGCCCGACTCGACCAGCAGGTCGACCTTCTCGAAGCGCAACCCGTCGGCGGTCTCGGCGTTGCTCCGGGCGAGCGCCGCATCGATGGCCTCGAGGGCTGCGGCGGGTCGGCCAAGCTCGCGCTGGAGGAGCGAGAGCGCACGCCACGGCGCGGCACCGGGCTGGGTCTCCACCGACTCGCGGAGGAGCGCCTCGGCCTCCTCGGCGGCGCCCGTCCGGACCAGTCGCCGCGCGACCAGCAGGCGGGAGCTCAGATCCGACGGGCGGGCCTCGGCGAACGCCTTCAGCACCTCGGTCGCCCGGCCCGCCTGACCGATGCGGTCGAACACGACCGCGGCCGTCTGGGCCACGATGGGGTTGCCCGGATGGCGCTCGAGGCACCCGTCGAAGGCCTGCTCCGCGGCCTCCCAGTTGGCACGAACCTCTCCGAGGAAGGTCGCGAGGAGCACGCAGCCGCGGCCCGCCTTCATGGGGTCGTCGGCGTCCCGAGACATCTCACGAATCCCGACGAAGGCCTGCTCGGCCTCCTCGAGCCGTTCCAGGCGAGCGAGCGCGGTGGCGCGCAGGATCAGGGCCTGGAAATCGTTCGGGTCGCTCGTGACCAGACGTTCGGCGTCGGCCAGGGCGGGTTCGAGGCGTCCGAGCTGGAGCAGGCTGTTGGCGCGTAGCCGGAGCGCGGTGGCCTCGTCGGGGTCGTGGCTGAGCACGGCGTCGAGCGCCTCGCCCGCCTCCGCCGCGCGCCCGATCGCCGAGAGCGACGCGGCGAGCAGCAGGCCCGACGGCTTCGCCAGCCGCTCGGAGGCCGCGGCGCGTCGCAGGTGGCGAATCGCCTCCTCCGTGCGCCCGCTCTGGAGCAGCGCCGATCCCATCAGGTGGTGGGCTTCGGGGCGGTCCGGACTCTCCTCGAGCACGTCTTCGAGAACCGCGATCGACTCGGCCACGAGGCCCGACTGCTGGAGTTCTTGGGCCCGCTCGAGCTGGCGCTCCTCGGGTCCGGCGCATCCGGCGGCCAGCAGCAGGCCGCAGACCAGGCCGCCCCATCGCGTGCGCGGAGGCCGCGTCCCGTCCCTCAGCCAGCGCCGCCGCGTCCTCGTTCCCACGCCCTGCATGCCCTTTCTGATGACCATCCCCAGGGATCGCATCGCTACCGCTGGGGGCCGGCCGGGGCGACCGGCTGCGATCCCTCCGAGGCCCTCGATTTGGGCCCCATACGGAGGCCCCGGCTTCCGGACCGTACACCCCGCGCCCGAGGCGGGCATCGCGGAGGTCCGTTTCCGGCAAAGCCCAACAGCATAGTCGGATGGTGACCGTCGCCACAACCGGTCGTCTGTGACCCGATGTGGCGGTCGAGGTGCTCCGGCAGGTCCAGATCCTGCTCCTGTCGGAGGCCCCCGAGGTGAAGCTTCGATGACACATCCGATGCGTTTCACCCACCACAAGGTGGAGGCCCTCGAGCCGCGAACGGGCGGCGATGGGCGGGTGTCGGTGGGGTCACGATTCGGAGGTGCCATGGGTGCCGCGGTTTCGAGAAACGGGACACGAGCGGCCTGCTGGGCTGCCTGCCTGGCACTCCTGGCTCTCGCGCCAGCGGCTTCGGCGGCGCCGCTGCCCTTCGACGCGACGCTCCGCGTCCAGGTCGCCGCCTTCCCCGAGATCTCGGTCTCGGCCTCCGGTGTGCTCGAGGCCCAGGTCGCGCCCGGAGTCGGAGTGACGGCCTTCACCGTCCCGGCGGGCGTGTTCTCGACGGTCCAGACCACCGCGATCAGCCCCCAGATCCCGATCGGGCCCTTCCTGCTCACCGCAATCGGCGTGGACGCCCGCAATGCCGCAGGGGCCTTCACCGGGAGCGTCGGCACACTCGGCCTGAGCGGTGCCGCGACCCTGTTCGTCGACGAGGTCGGCTTCCCGATCCCGCTCACCGGGATCTTCGGGATCACCGGGAGCGCATCGACCAGCCTGTTCGGGGCCACCCTCCTGCTCTCGGGCGAGGGCTTCCGAACCGGGGTCGCATCGGCCCTCTCGCTCCCGGTCGGCGCGACCGAGACCCAGCCCTTCCTCGAGACCCGCATGGGATCGAGACAGGTCGTGCTGCTCACTCCGCTCGGGAGCGCGACGCTCTCCGAGGCGCCCACGACACCCGGGGCGAGCTTCCTCCGCCAGAACCGCCTGAGCTACGTCGCGCCCACGCAGGTCGAGATCCCGGGGCTGATCGGTCCGCTGGCGGCCTTCGGAACCCTCGAGATCACGATCGAAGAGGAGCTGAGGGTGCCCGAGCCGGGCGTGCTGCTCCTCGTGGCTGGCCTCTGCCTCGCGCTGGTGCTGCGCCGGGATCCCTGATCCGGCGCCGGGCCCCGGCGGCCCCGGCGCGCAGCCCGTCTGCTTCGAGGCCTCGCGCGCCTGCTCGAGATAGCGGCGGACCAGCGGATCCTCGGGTCGGACCTCGGCGGCGCGCTCGAGGAGCGCCACCGCTTCGCGCGCGTTCCCGAGTCGCAGCCACAGGCGGCCCGCCCGGAACAAAGCCTGGGCGTCGTTCGGATCGAGATCGAGGGCCGACGCGTACGAGGCGATGGCATCGTGGTCGCGTGCCTCCCGCTCGTGGATCTGGGCCAGCACATGGTAGGCCCGCGACGACGGGTAGAGGTCGAGGCTCCGTTCGACGTAGCGAAGCGCCTCGTCCGCGCGGTCCTGTGTGACGAGCATCTGGGCGATGGCGACGTCGTACTTGGGGCTTCCCCGGCCCAGCGCGCGGAGTCGGTCGGAGGACCGGATCATGGCCACGACGTCGCGCTCGTCGATCCCACCCTGGAAACGCTGGCCGGCGAAACGCACGAAGAGCGCGAGCGCCAGCACCACGACGCCGGTTCCCCAGAGGAGCGGCGCCCGCCAGGTGGGGGCCGGTTGGATGGGCGGGGCGGCGCGCTCGAGCTCGGTCGCGGCCTCGACGCGCCGCAGCAGCACCCGCGAGATGCGTCCATCCCGAAGCTTCCAGATGGCGCCGTCGAGCATGAAGTGATGGATGTTCACCGAGGCGGCGGTGAGCAGGCCGAGTCCCATGTCCCACGGAAGGCTGTGGAAGACGCCGAGTCCGCCGAGGAGCGCCGGCGAGAACAGGAACACGGGGACGGTCCAGAGGGCAGCTCCCGCCACCAGGGTCTTCGCGAGGAAGCGGGCGTGGCCGCGTTCGTGTCCGGTCCGCTCGGCGTAGTAGGTCGTGATCCAGAGATACTGGACGAAGTGGCCCATCGCGACCCACATGAAGGTGTAGGGCGCGTGGACCGGATCGAAGGGGTCGACGCCCCCGAGGCTCGGGACCAGCTGGCTCGCGCTCGGGAGCACGAACCAAAGGGCCTGCACCGCGACGAGCACGACCGCCGGGCCGAGATCGTTCCAGGACCCGCTGCGCTTCAGGAGGAGCAGGGCACCGCCCCCGCAGGCCAGGAACCCGACGCCCGCGAGCGCGGAGAGCCCCATGGCGAGCGAGAAGGGGATCCCGAGCGACTGGAACGAGTAGGTGGCGTCGGCGGTGTCGGCCGGCGCATAGGTGGCGCCGGGAGCGACACCGTGGAGCGTCAGGAACACGAGTGCGAACGAGAGCAGGAAGCTCGCGTAGAGCAGGCGTTTCGCGAGCGGTGTCACGTCGACCCCGCGACGCCGGAGCAGCATCAGCGTCACACCGTAGTTCTGGCCCGAGTAGTGCCAGGGGCTCCAGGTGAGATACACCGTCACGATCCAGGAGCCGACCCAGATCGAGGAGAGCCCGACCAGGTAGAGCGCGGCGATCAGGGCCGACAGCCAGACGGCGAACAGGGCATAACGCTGGCGGTCTTCACGGCGCTGGTAGACCCGGAGGAGGGTGGCCCCGTAGTGCGGCCCCCCGATCAGGAGGGTCAGGAAGGGCTGGAGGGCGAGCGGTAGCCAGGCCCGGAGCGTGTCCCCCGCCAGGACCTGGGCCAGGAAGAACGCGGCGTAGCCGAGGCCGCAGCCCAGCACGAGATCGGGCACGGGCCCGAACAGCCATCTTCCCGATCCACCCGCTCTGGCCGCCGTACCCGTCATCGCCGGGGAGCTTAGAGGATCCGAACGGGCCGGGACCATCGGTCGGAATCGGGGAGAGAGGCCCTGGGTATTGTGGAACCTGCTTTGAAACCAGCGGCTTAGCTCCTAAAGACCGCGCTCCGGCTGCCGATCTTCAGAAGGACGCAGTGGGCAGGCACCCATCGCGGGAGGCGACCATTCCGAGCGCGGCGGCACAGTACGGGCGGTGGGGACGGGCCATGCTGTGCGTGGCGCTGCTGCTGGTGAACGCGCCGCGCCCGGCGTCGTCCGCTTCCGAGTATCAGCTCAAGGCCGCCTTTCTCTTCAACTTCGGGAAGTTCGTCGAGTGGCCCGAGCACGCCTTCGAGTCGCCCGAATCGGCGCTCCGCATCTGCGTGCTCGGCGAGGCTCCCTTCGGCCAGGAACTCGACGCGACGGTCGCCGGGCGCACGGTCGGCGCGCGCCCGATCGAAGTGCGGCGAATGGGAGCCGGCGCGGGCACGTCGGCCTGCCACATGCTCTTCCTGAGCGGCGCCGAACGGAAGCACCTCGGGGCGCTCGCCTCCACGCTCTCGGGTGCCCCGGTCCTGCTCGTGGGGGAGTCCGACGACTTCGCACGCGAGGGCGGAATGATCAACTTCATCAAGGTCGACAACAAGATCCGCTTCGAGATCAACGACGCGGAGGCCAGGCAGGCGGGCCTGAAGATCAGCTCGAAGCTGCTCAAGCTCGCGACCATCGTCGAGAGCGGCGGCTAGGGGTTCATCGATGCGATCCTTTGGAGACTTCTCGATTCGACAGAAGCTCACGACGACCGTGGCGGCGACGACGTTCGCCGTGCTGGCCGTCGCCGTGCTCTCGTTCGTCGGCTACGAGCGAGCAACCTTCCGGGACGCGCTCATCGAGAACGTCGAGACCCTGGCCGAGGTGATCGGCATGAACAGCACCGCCGCGATCGAGTTCCTGGATGCCGAGGCGGCACGCGAGACGCTCTCGGCCCTCAGCAAGGAGCAGCAGGTCGTCGAAGCCGCCGTCTACACCCGCGACGGCCGCGTCTTCGCGGGGTACCGCCGCGATGCCCCGGGTGCGGAGATCGAGCCGCCGCCTCGCGAGCGGGCGGGGGAGCGTTTCACGACGGCCGGTCTCGTGCTGTTCCGAGACATCGAGCTCGATGGCGATCGGCTCGGCTCGATCTACATCCTGGCCGATCGCCGCGAGATCGAGGCACGCGAGCGAGCCTACACCCTGCTCGCGATCGGTGTCGGGCTGTGTGCCGGGCTGGTGGCGCTCGTCATCGGAGCGCGTCTGCAGCGGCTGATCTCGGAGCCGCTGGTGGAGCTCTCGGAGAGCTCCGCGGCGATCGCGGGAGGCGACCTGCGGACCAATGTCGAAGAGCGCGGAAACGACGAGATCGGGACCCTGGCGCATTCGTTCAATGACATGGCCGCGAGCCTGCGCGGTCTGATCCGGCAGGTGCGCGAGAACGCGACGTCCGTACGCTCGGTCGCGGAGCGGGTCGAGTCGAACAGCAACGCCATGCTCGGTGAGTTCGATCGCCAGGAAGAGGCCCTCGAGGCCGCCGACCAGTCGGTGCAGCAGGTGGTCGAGTCGATCCGAGGCGTCAATCGCAACGCGGAGCGCCTGGCCGATTCGGCCAACGAGACCTCCGGCTCGATTCTCCAGATGGACGCCTCGGTCGGCGAGATCGCGGGGAACATGGACCGCCTGTCCGAGGCCATCGAGACCACCTCGTCGTCGGTGGTCGAGATGACGCAATCGATCAAGGAGGTCGCGCGGAGCGTCGAGATCCTGAACGAAGCCACCGAGAGCACCACGGCCTCGGTGCACGAGCTCAACAGCTCGGTGCAGCAGGTGGAGAGCAACGCCTCGCGCAGCCACGAGCTGTCGGCCAAGACCAGCGGCGAGGCCGAGGAGGGCCAGCAGGCGGTCGCCGAGACGATCCGGGGCATGCGCGAGATCAAGACCCGCTTCGAGGCGCTGGCCGAGATCATCTCGAAGCTCGCCAGCAAGTCGGAGTCGATCGGTGAGATCGTGAAGGTGATCGATGGCATCGCCGAGCAGACCAATCTGCTCTCGCTCAATGCCGCCATCATCGCCTCTCAGGCGGGCGAGCACGGCAAGGCCTTCGCCGTGGTCGCTGAACAGGTCAAGAGCCTCGCCGACAAGACGGCGCTGTCGACGCGCGAGATCGGGAGCCTGATCGAGTCGGTACAGGACGAGACCGCCAACGCCGTGGGCGCGATGGAGCAGGGCAAGGACACCGTCGAGACGGGGGTGTCGCTCTCGGAGCAGGCGGGGCGGCTCCTGAGCGAGATCATCGACAGCTCGCGCATGTCGACCCAGATGGTCGCCGAGATCGTGCAGGCGAACCGGCAGCAGGCCAAGGACATCCAGCTCGTCGACGATGCCATGCTGCAGGTGAAGGAGATCGTGCAGCACATCAACACGTCGATCCACGAGCAGGACCGGGCCAGCAGCGAGATCACGGTGGCCGTCGAGCACATGCGGGGACTCGGCCAGCAGGTGAAGCGCTCGACGACGGAGCAGCATCGCGAGAGCAAGCTCATCACGAACGCTGTCGAGAGTGTCACGTCGATGATCAACGAGATCGCGGCCGCGGTGCAGGCCCAGACCCAGGGTTCGGAGCGGATCCAGAACGCGCTCGGCGTGTTCCGCGAGGTGAAGACCGAGAGCGGCCGGCGCGCCGAGGACATCAAGGAGATGGTCGAGATGCTCTCGTCGCGATCGCGCCTGCTCGAGCAGGAAGTGAAGCGGTTCAAGACCGAGGAGGCCGGAGCCGAGCCCCGGCATCCGCGCGACGCATCGGGCCTCTCCTAGGGATCCTCTGCAGAGAGGCGGGTGCCAGGGCCGGGGCAGGCGGGGGCGCC
>CAYYUT010000157.1:0-7669 GCA_964474935.1 uncultured Spirochaetales bacterium | reverse complement strand
ATCGAGGCCGTTGCAATCGCCCACCCCCTCGGGATTCTGGGCCGCGTCGCCGTAGCTCCTCCCCAGTCCGCGCGGGATCAGGGTGGGCGCGGACGCGGCGTCCGAGAGGGCGACGTGAAGGTCCCGTTCCCGGTCGGCGTGGAGCAACCGACAGCGTTCGACGGGCTGCCGGCCCCAGCCGGCCAGCTCTGCCTCGGCCCACGGGAGCGGCTCGCGCTCGGCCCCCTGCGTCGTGCCGGCGGCGGGTGCGGGGAAGCGCGCGACCTCGGGCTCGGCGACGCTCATGCCGCCACCATCACCACGAGCGCGATCGCCAGGGCGCAGGCGTAGCTGTTGCGATCGCGCGCGGCGAACAAGACCGGGTCCTCGGGGAGCTCGCCGCGTGCGGCGAGGAACCAGATCCGGGTCTGCCAGTAGAGCAGAACGACGCACACGGCCCAGAGCATGGACGGTGTGGTGTAGAGCCGGGCCACGTCGACGCTCGTGACGTAGAGGGCCATCACCAGGATCGACAGATACCCCGCGGCCGGCCCGACGGCGAGGATCAGGCCCAGGTCCTCACGCCGGTAGTTTCGACGCGAGAGGGCCGCCTCGGGTGCGTCGCGCAGCTCGCAGTAGCGCTTGGCGAACGCCAGGCTCAGGAAGAAGAACCCGGAGAAGGCGAGCAGCCACTGCGAGACCTCGACATCCGCCGCCACTCCGCCCGAGATCACCCGGTGCGCATAGAGGCCGGCGAGCAGCAGCACGTCGACCAGCAGCTGCTTCTTGAAGAAGAACGAATAGGAGAGCGTGAGCCCGAGATAGACCGCGAGCAGGGCCGTGAACGTCACGCCCACGAGGACCAGCGACGCCACGAAGCCGAGGCCGAGCAGGGCCCCGAATGCGGCGATCCCGATCGGGATCGACACCTCGCCCGAGGCGAATGGGCGCGTGCGCTTCGTCCGGTGGAGCCGGTCAGCCTCCACGTCCATCAGGTCGTTCAGGATGTAGCCCGCAGACGCCACCATCCCGAAGCAGAGGAAGGCGAGCGTCACCTTGAACAGGAGCAGCGGCTCCCCGATCCGGTGGGCCAGCACGAGGGGGGCGAACACGAGGGCATTCTTGATCCACTGGCGCGGTCGCATCGCCCGGACGATGGGGCCGATCGGGATGCGGGCGGTGTCGACGACCTCGACATCCGTCACCCGACGGGCCGCCTCTTCGACACCCGGCCGCCCGGCGACCAGGAAGCCGGTTCTCGCCTCGCGCCAGATGGGAACGTCGGCGAGCGAGTCGCCGAGGTAGTCGAAGGCGCCGTCGGGCTTCGGCTCCCCGGTGGGCTCCTCCGTGCGAGCCCGTGTCCGTTCCCGCATCCATTCGCGGATCGCGGCGAGCTTCCCGGCTCCCTTGCGGTTGGCGGCCCCGTCGCTCGCGATCACGTCGTCGAAGAGACCGAGATGTTCGGCGACCGGGCCGGCGAGCGATGCGTCGGCGGCGGTGGCGAGCACCAGACGGCTGCCGGCGGCACGGCGCTCTCGCAGCCATTCGAGCACGGCCGTCCGATAGGGAAGCGCCGCCGGATCGAGCCGCACCCTCGAGGCGATCTCGCGCTTGAGCCGGGCGCGGCCAGCGAGCAGCCAGGCCGGGAGGCGCCACAGACTGGCGGGCTCGCTCCTCAGCAGGGAGAGGAGCGATTCCCAGAGGAGATCGGTCGCGATCAGGGTTCCGTCGAGGTCGACGAAGAGCGGGGTCGCGCCGGGGCTCTCCGCGGGCCGATCCACCGCTCGGACGTGGGGCGCGACAGGCGGACGTTCCGTCGCATCGGCCGCCGTCGCTCCCGTGCTGCCGCCCGATCGTTCCGGCACGTTCCTGCCTCGTGTCCTGCCCGCGTGTTGCGTGAGTGCTTCGCGCCCCGAAGCCCCGGAGCGTACCAGCCGCCCCAGGTGGTGACCATCGGCCGGATGCCCCCGGATGCTGACCCCCCGCGCCCGAGCTGCGGGAGAGCGACCGCGCGCAGGTTCCGACAGGCCCGGATCTGGCGCATCCGTCGCATAGCGTCGGGTCGTACGTCATCAGGACGTGAGTCAGCGCGGTGAAGGGTCCGGGTTCCGGGCCGGGAGCGGTCGCGCACCGGTCGAGCGCTGGATCGAGCACCCGCCGAGCGCCGGGTCGAAGGGAGGGTCGATGGCCCGTGGCCAGAGGACATGCCGGGTGACCGGGCGGTCGCGCCTCGGGTGCGGGGGGCGGGCCGTGCACGCAAGCGGTCTGCACGCATCTCGCATGTCCCGCGTGAACCGGTCGGACTCCCAACGCTTCCGGCGTTCGCTCGACCGGACTTGCGAGAGCCGATCGAGGACGGACCGAGACAGCTTCGGCGCATTCGCTCTGTCGGATGTTGCGCGCTCGCGATTCGCTGACACCCGATCGGGGTTCGAGGCGACAACATGGGAGATGCGCAAGCGGTGGAACGTCACGGTAATGCCATTTTTGCACGGGTTTGCACCGGGCCGGGGTGAGGTAGTTTCCCCGAGACGCGGGCGGGGAATCGACTCGACGGAACGCACCTCATCGCCGCAACGGTTCGGTCACGACCGAGTCGTCGCGCAAGGGCGCTACCGACGAGCCGGCCAAGGCGGAGGTTGATCAAGATGCTGCGTCAGAATTCGCGACGCCTCGACAGGTTGGTCCATGCGTTCGACCTGATCGTTGCGGCACTCGCGTTCTCGCTGGCGGCCTACCAACCCGGGATGCTCGCGATCGACCCCGGCACGAGCCGCGCGGCGCTGCCGGCGATCCTGCTGATTGCGCTCATCGCGACCCTGGCGTGGCCGGTGCTCGTGGAGGCGGCGGGACTGTACGGCTCCCAGCGCCGCACCGAGATCTTCCACATGGTGACGCGGATCGTGCTGATCGGTCTGGGCAGCGCAGGCCTGGTGGCCGCCGCGAATGCCGTGCTCGGCTCGCCGTTCGCGGCCCACTTCAGCCTCTACTGTGCAGCCCTCCAGACCGTGGCGATCGCGACCGAGCGCCTCCTGGGGATCGGAGCGCTGCGGCAGCTTCGGCGTCGCGGCCGCAACTACCGCAACGTGCTGATCCTCGGCTCCGGGCGGCGCGCGCGCGATACGCTCGCCCGAATCGAGGACAACCCGCAGTGGGGGCAGCGCGTGATCGGCTTCGTCGACGACCGCGACGTCCCGGTCGACCCCTCGATCCCCACTGATCGGATCCACAAGCTCCAGGAGGTCCCGCGACTGCTGCGCGAGCAGGTGGTCGACGAGCTGATCGTCGCCACACCGCGTTCGATGATGAGCACCATCGAGCCGGTGATCGCCTCGTGCGCCGAGGGGGGTGTCCCCGTGACGCTGCCCTGCGACCTCTTCGGCGATCTCCTGATGCCCTCGCCCCGGGTCACCCCCTTCGATGGCCACGCGGCTCTCTCCTTCGCGCCGGTCCATCACAGCCAGACGGCGCTCGCGATGAAACGGACCCTCGACATCGCGGCCGCCGGGCTCCTGCTGGCGGTCGCCGCCCCGATCATCGGTGTCGCGGCGCTGGCGATCCGGATGAGCTCGCCCGGCCCGATCTTCTTCCGGCAGATGCGCTGCGGACTCCACGGGCGGCGCTTCGAGATGCTGAAGCTCCGCACGATGGTGCAGGACGCCGAGCAGCGGAAGGCCGAGCTGATCGAGCTGAACGAGATGGACGGTCCGGTGTTCAAGATCCGGAACGACCCGCGCGTGACCCCGGTGGGGCGCTGGCTGCGGCGGTGGAGCATCGACGAGCTACCGCAGCTCTGGAACGTGCTGCGGGGCGACATGAGCCTGGTCGGGCCGCGTCCGCCGGTTCCCTCCGAAGTCGTCCAGTACGCCACCCGCGATCGCCGTCGGCTGTCGATGCGTCCGGGCCTCACCTGCCTGTGGCAGGTGAACGGCCGCAACGAGGTCAACTTCGAGGACTGGGTGCGCCTCGACCTCGAGTACATCGACACCTGGTCGCTGGCGCGGGACGCCTCGATCCTGGCGCGCACGGTGCCCGCCGTGCTCCGAGGCACCGGCGCGAGCTAGCCGGTCGGGGGGGGGATACGTCCGGATCTCGTGGGCAGTCCGGGCGGTCGTCACCCGAGGCACCCAGCGGGCGACTCAGAGGGGATGCTGGATCGATCAGGACCCGCCGCGCCGGACTCAGTGCGTGCCGTTCGCCCGCACTTCGACCGGCCAGCGCTCTTCGAGGAGCTGGTCGATCCGGGTACCGAGCGAGATCAAACGGCCCCGCGCGTAGTCGGCCCCTTCGCTCCGGAGCGGGGTGCTGACTCGCACGAGGGCGCCGTCCGAGCGTCCGTCGGAGAGGCGCCCGACCAGGCGATCGCGCACCTGGTCGATGCCGTCGAGGAGACCCGTTTCGCGAAACGAGCGGAACCAGAAGTGAACCAGATGTCGGTCGCCTTCGCGCTCGACCACGATCTCGTTCGCACGCAGATTTCGTCTTCGATCGACCAACACCACGTCGCTCGAGAGGATCTCGAACCCCGCGCTCGGATAGCAGGCCCAGGGAGTGTGCTCTGGCCGCCCGCCGCGTTCGGTGCTGTAGTAGCCCACATAGAGTTCGACCTGGTGTCCGAGAGGATGGACGTACACCCGCTGGAGGTTGAAATCGGCACGCAGCATCGCCTCGACGGTCTCCTCGAGCGGGATGTCGATGCTCTGCCAGACGCCGATCTCTGCGGGGAGGGTCTCGAGCGGGCTCGTGTCGGCCTGCAGGGGTGGCCTCAGCTCGATCCACCATGCGGCCGCACCGGCCGCGAGGAGTCCCGCGGCGAGAATCAACGACTGCGTACGGTCCGCTCGGGCCATGCGGGTCGAAGTGTAGTGAACGCCCGCGCGGCGTCCGGCGCATGGCCGCGACGCGATGCGGCCTTCCGGGAGGCCGCAGACCGGGGGCGGGACGGATCGTGCGCGACCCCGGGGAGCAGGACGGCGGAATGAAGCATCGACGCGAGATCGTGGTGTTGGCCCTGTTGGCCCTGCTCTTCGCTCCGGCCATCCGAGGCTTCGCCGAGGTGTGGTCCGAGGTCGAGTACCTGGCCCACGGCTATCTGATCGTGCCGGTGGCCCTGATGATCGTCTGGGGCAAGCGCGCCGAGCTCGCGCGACTGCCGGACTCCGGAGACGCGCGCGGCGGCGTGCTGCTGGTCGCCCTCGTCGCGGCCCATCTGGTGGCTCTGGCGAGCGACGCGCTCGCGACCGCGGGCCTGCTGATGGTCCTCGCGCTCGGCGCAGCCGTATGGTGGCTGCGGGGTGTGGCCTGGCTGCGCGCCCTCGCCATGCCGCTCGCCTACCTGGTCTTCATGCTCCCGATCCCTCCCTCGGTGGTGAGCCCGGTCATCACCCGGCTGCGTCTCGTCGCCAGCGAAGGCGCCCTGCGGATCCTCCAGGGCCTCTCGCTGCCCGTGGCGCGCGAGGGCAACGTCCTGCTCGTGCCCGACGGCCAGCTCTTCGTGGCCGAGGCGTGCAGCGGCATCACCTCGGTGGTGTCCCTCATGCCCGTGGCGCTGCTGCTCGGCTACTACACCCCGCCGACCTGGCCACGGCGCCTGCTCCTGCTCGCGGCGGTGGTGCCGCTGGCCATCCTCGGGAATCTGGTCCGCCTCGTGGTGACGGTGGTCGGCGCCCTCGAGTTCGGAATCGAGCGCGCCACCCAGGGGCCGGCGCACGATCTGGCTGGCATGCTCACCTTCGCGATCGGGACGCTCGGCCTGGTGCTGGTCGATGGGCTCATGCGCCGCTGGCTCTCGGGCCCGTCGCGCGAGGGCCACCGGGGCGGCCCGGCGCAAGGCTCCCGGGCTCCGTCGGTCGGCACCGTCTGACCCGAACGCTCCCGGAGCGCTAGCAAGGCCCGGCGCATTCACGCGAATCCAATCCGATTTCAGTTAGTTGCGCACGCGTTGCGATTGTGTGCCAGAGCCCGCCGTGGTAATCATGCGCCCGGTCGAGGTGAAAAACCCTCTTCGGGTGACACCTCGACCGCAGTCGGGGCGACTCATGGGGGTCGCCGAACGAACGTCGACGTCGGAGTCAGGCCGGAACAGGCAGTCCGGGCCGGCCCGAGCGAGAACGATCCACCGAGGAGAGAGAATCATGCGGAAGCCGTCCCTGTCCCTTCGATCCCTGCGTGGCCTCCGGGCCGGCGCCCTCGCGCTGGCCGTGCTCGTGGCGGGTGGGGTCGCGTCGGCGGTTCCCATCACCTACGAGGTGGAGATGGGCCAGACCGGCGGCTTCCAGTTCAGCTTCATCCACACCGCCAGCTCGAAGGTCGGCTCGCTCGCACAGAGCGGCGGCTACTACAACAGCGGCTCGAAGCTGTTCGAGCTGAGCGGGACGATGACGGGCCAGTTCGACGCGGGCGTGCTCACCCTCGACAACGACATCGAGCTCGACGCCAAGGGGCTGAACAGCTTCGCTGGTCAGGACTGGACGCTCGCCATCACGGGCGGGACGCTCACCGCGGGTGTCGACGATCTCTTCTCGGGTTCCTTCGACTACGTGCTCTCGAACGACGGTGGGCCCGAGTCGACGAGCGGCACCTTCTACTTCGACCCGGTGAACTTCGGCGCGGGTCCGAACACGCTCACCGAGGACAGCTTCGTCGCCTGGGGCAACAACTTCGTGAACGGCCCGTCGGTGACGCCGCCCTCGGGCAGCCTGGCGGGACTCGGCATCGACATCGGTGCCACGGGATCGGTGATCCCCGAGCCGACCTCGGCCATGCTCTACCCGCTCGCCCTGGCGATCGGTGGGATCGTGCGCCGGCACCAGCGGCTGCGCGCCCGCATCGCCTGAGCCCCGCGCGCGGCGCAGCGCTTCGCCGTCGCCACCTGGGGACCGGGTCGGATGCCCTCGACTCGGCACGATCCCCGGGACGCGTTCCGGGGGGCGCTCTTGGAGCCGGCTAGCGCTGCAGCTGCGTGCGCGCGTTCTCGGCGAAGGCCTGCGCGGCCTTCTCGTCCTCACCGAGATTCGGGATCTTGAAGGGCACCTCGACGCCCTTGCGACAGGCCGGTCGCTCCTTCATCACATCGAGCCAACGACGCAGGTGGGAGAGGCCGTCGATCGAGACGCCCGACCACTTGTAGGTTCGCACCCAGCACCAGTTCGCGATGTCGGCGATCGAGAAGTCGTCGGCCAACCACTCGCTCTCGCCGAGTCGTCGATCCAGCACCTCGAACAGACGGCGCGACTCGTTCTGATAGCGGTCGATCGCGGGCTGGAGCTTCTCGGGGAAGTAGCGGAAGAAGACGTTCGCCTGGCCCATCATCGGGCCGACACCCCCCATCTGGAACATCAGCCACTGGATCACGCGCGGGCGGCCCGGCCCGCTCGCGGGCAGCAGCCGACCCGTCTTCTCGGCGAGGTGGATCATGATGGCACCCGACTCGAACACGGCGAGGTCGTCGGCTTCGCGGTCGACGATCGCCGGAATGCGGCCGTTCGGATTGATGCGCAGATACAACTCCTGCTTCTGCTCGTTCTGCATCAGATTGACCGTGTGAACCTCGTAGGGAAGACCGAGCTCCTCGAGCGTCACGGAAGCCTTCCATCCATTCGGGGTCGGCGCAGTGTAGAGATCGATCACGGATGGGTCTCCCGTGGCTGGCGCTCAGACACGCAGGGCGGCGAGGCAGCCGGTTCGTTCG
>CAYYUT010000156.1:0-7724 GCA_964474935.1 uncultured Spirochaetales bacterium | reverse complement strand
TCTACCGGGAGAAGCTCTCCGAGATCCCCGAGATGGAGCGGGTGGCCAGGCAGGTCTACGAGCAGTCGGGCCTCGGCCCCGACGACGTCCAGGCGGCGGTTCTCTACGACGCCTTCAGCCCCAACGTGATGATGCAGTTCGAGTCGTGGGGCTTCTGTGGCCGGGGAGAGGCCAAGGACTTCATCCAGAACGGGAACATCGAGGTCGGCGGACGCCTGCCGGTGAACACGCACGGCGGACAGCTCTCCGAGGCCTACAACCACGGAATGAACTGAGAGAACGAGGGCGTCAGCCTGCTGCGCGGCACCTCGCCGAACCAGCCCGAAGGAATCGAGCACGTGCTCGTCACCGCGGGAATCGGCGTACCCACGAGCGGCATGATCCTCGGGAGGCCCTGAGATCCGTGTCCTCCGCCGGGAGGGGCCCGGCGGACCGGCGTCGCCCGACCCGCCCGCGAGCCGGTGGATCGATCGACGCCTCGGGGATCCGACGGTCCCTCGGACCCCGGACCCATCACCCGGTTCCCCGATTCGGAACCGGGTTCGCATCGAGATTCGCAGCCGGATCTGCAGCCAGATTCACAGCCGAAAGGAAGCCGCATGCCCGAAGCCGTCATCGTCGAAGCCGTCCGCACCCCGATCGCCCGTGGCAAGCCCGTGCGGGGCGAGCTCAATGGATTCCACCCCGCCCAGCTCCTCGGACTGGCATTCGACGCCGCCGTCGAGCGGGCCGGCATCGATCCGGCGCTCGTCGAGCAGGTGATCGGAGGCTGCGTCACCCAGGCCGGCGAGCAGGCCGGCAACGTCGCGCGACACTCCTGGCTCCAGCGCGGCAAGGGCTACGCCACCGGCGGGACCACCATCGACACCCAGTGCGGATCGGGTCAGCAGGCGAACCATCTGGTCCGCGCGCTGGTCCAGGCGGGCTCGATCGACTGTGGCATCGCGGGGGGCGTCGAGGTGATGAGCCACGTCGGGCTGGGCCAGAACGTGATGCACGGCCCGGGCTTCTTCCTCCCGGCCGACTTCCCCTGGGACTCGTCGCCCGACCAGTTCGAGGCGGCGGAGCGGATCGCGCGCAACCGTGGCATCACCCGCGAGGACGTCGATGCCTTCGGCCTCGCCTCACAGGAGAAGGCGCTCCGCGCGCGCGACGAAGGCCGCTTCCGGAACGAGATCGTCCCGATCGAGGCCCCCGTGGTCGGCGACGACGGACAGCCCACGAGCGAGACCCGCAAGATCGAACACGACCAGGGCATCCGGCCGACGAATCCCGAGGCACTCGCCTCGCTCAAGCCGGTGAAGGAAGGCGGGATCCACACGGCTGGCAACTCGTCGCAGATCTCGGACGGCGCGGCGGCAATCCTGTGGATGACCGCCGAGAAGGCCAGGGAACTCGGGCTCCGCCCGCGCGCCCGCATCATCCAGGACGTCGTGGTGGGGACCGACCCGTACTACCTGCTCGACGGTCCGGTCGACGCGACGCGCGAGCTCCTGCGAAAGACGGGCATGGGCTTCCGAGACATGGACCTCTACGAGATCAACGAAGCGTTCGCTGCCGTGGTGCTCTCGTGGGCGCGCGTCTACGAGCCCGACATGGACAAGGTGAACGTGAACGGAGGCGCCATCGCGCTGGGCCACCCGGTGGGCGCCACCGGAACGCGCCTGCTGGTGACGGCCCTCCACGAGCTCGAGCGGCGCGACGCGACCCTCGGGTTCGTGAGCATGTGCTGCGGCGCGGCCGTCGGCACCGGGACCATCATCGAACGGCTGCGCTAGCGCGCAGCGCCTGGAGGATCCGACGTGTCGGTGTCACTCGACGGCAAGGTGGCAGTCGTCACCGGGGCGGCCCACGGCCTGGGGCGCGAGCACGCGCTGGCGCTCGCACGCCAGGGCGCGCGCGTGGTGGTGAACGATCTCGGGGCGACGGCGGACGGCTCGGGGCGCGACGAGAGCGCCGCGCAGATCGTCGTCGACGAGATCAAGAGCGCAGGGGGCGAGGCGGTCGCCCACTTCGGCGACGTCGCCGACTGGAACGACGCGCGGGCCATGGTCGGCCGGGCCGTCGAGACATTCGGCGACCTCCACATCCTGGTGAACAACGCGGGTTTCACGCGGGACGCGACCATCTTCAACATGACCGAGGACGAGTTCGATTCGGTCGTGCGCGTGCACCTGAAGGGCCACTTCTGCCCCACCAAGTTCGCGATGCAGCACTGGAGAGAAGCCTCGAAGCGGGCTGGAGCCCCGATCTTCGGGCGACTGATCGCGACTTCGTCGGAGGCCTTCATCTTCGGCTCGGTCGGGCAACCGAACTACGCGGCCGCGAAGGCAGGGATCGTGGCGATGACGATGGGCTGCGCGCAGCGCGGCCTGAAATACGGAGTGACGGCCAACGTGGTGATGCCGCGGGCGCGCACCCGCATGACGCTCCAGGGCCCGACCGCGGCGATCTTCCAGCAGCCCGAGGAGGGCTTCGACCACTTCGCCCCCGAGCACGTGTCGCCCCTCTACGCCTATCTGGCCTCGCCCGCAGCCGAGCGCGTTTCGGGACAGGTGTTCGTGGTGTGGGGCAAGCAGCTCACGGTGCTCGGGCGTCCGACCACCGAGACCCGTTTCGAGAGCACCGAGGCCTGGACGCCCGAGGGCTTCGACGCGCGGCTCGGCCCCCATTTCGCCGGACTGACGCCCGTGACCGACGGATTCCTGGTGCCTCCCGCCTGAGCAGGCGCGCGCGGCCACCGCTCCGGAGCCGCGGCGTTCCGGGCGAGGCTCCGACGGCATCGAAAGCGCGATGCCGGGAATCGTCGCCCTCTGCCTCGTCGCCTACGCCGTCTCGGCGCTCTACGACCTCGCCGAGCACTTCCGCCTCGAGCAGGCGGCCACCGGACGCTGGTGGACCTGGACGGTGGTGAGTCCTTGCGAGAGCGCGCTCCACGTCGCGATCGGCCTGGTCGTGGCGGCGGCGGCCGCGCTCGCCCGGCCGCTCCCCGACGCGCCCGAGCTCCGCGATCTCTTCGTCCTCTCCGCGCCCTTTCTCTTCGTCGGGCTCGGGCTGGCCGACGAGCTCGGCTTCCACCGCCGACGCTGCGCGCATCGCGAGGACATCATGCACACGGTGTCGCATCTGCTGGCGCTCGGCGTGTTCGCCGCCCTGTGGGTGGGGCGTGTGCTCGCCTGAGACGCCCGGGACGGGGCTCTCTGGCTAGGGGAACGACCGCGCGAAGAGCCCGGCGACCGCCTCGCGACCGTTGTCGCCCAGGAAGCGGGTCCCGGTCCCCGTGAAGTGCGGATGGGTGATCACGGGACCGGCGTGCTCGCTCCAGCTCTCCCCCGACCACTCGAACCAACGATCTCGATCCTGATCGAATACGAAGAGCGGCTTGTTGCAGAGCTTGGCGAACTCGGCACCCCAACCCGTGCCGCCCTTGACGGTACGGTCGTCGAGGATCCGCCCGATCACATAGATCTCCTGGCCGTGGTTCACCTGGTGCCAGATGCTCTGGAGCACTTTCTTGAAGAGCGGTGTGTCGCGATACTCGCGGTGCATGAGCCGGCTCACGTAGGCGAGGCTCACGTCGCCCTGCTCGAGCTCGGCGTGGGTGAGCACCCGGATCCCCCGGGTACGGGCGTCGTTGTGGCCCTCGAAGGTGAAGTTCACCTCGTCGATCCCGTGCTTCTCGGCCATCGCCCCGAACTCGGACTCCGCCCCGCGGGCGGCACCGCTGTAGAGAACGCACTCCTCGGGCTTCATCTGGGCACCTCCTGGGGTTCGGCCCCCTCTGGCGTGCGGACCCATTATCGCACGCGCCCCTCGCCGTGGGGAGCCGGGTGCCGCCTGCGAGGATGCGCGGGGGGACACCGATGGATAGGATCCGGGCCATGGGCAAGCTGGTCGCGTCGCTCGCCTTCTGGATCTTCCTGACCCTGAGCTCGGTCGTCCTGTTCCCGGTGGCGGCGCTGGTGTGGCTCGTGACGCTGCCCTTCGACCGGCGCAAGGTCTGGCTGCATCGCTTCACCTGCTTCTGGGCGTCGCTCTACACCTGGCTGAATCCGGTCTGGCCCGTCACGATCGAAGGTCGCGAGAAGCTCCGCTCCGACCGCGCCACCGTGATCGTCTCGAACCATCTCTCGCTGCTCGACATCCTGGTGCTCTTCCGTCTGCAGTGTCACTTCAAATGGGTGTCGAAGGTCGAGAACTTCCGTGTTCCGTTCATCGGCTGGAACATGCGGCTGAACGACTACATCCCGCTCCGTCGCGGAGATCGTGAGAGCGTCCGCCAGATGATGCAGGCCTGCCGACGTACCCTCGACGAAGGCAATTCGATCATGATGTTTCCGGAGGGAACCCGATCGCCGAGTGGGCGCATGCGGGCGTTCAAGACCGGGGCATTCGAGCTCGCCATCGACTGTCGCACCCCCGTCCAGCCGATCGCGATCCGCGGGACGTCCGACGCCCTGCCCAAGCGCGGCTTCATCCTGAGAGGTCGCCATCCCATCCACGTCCAGGTGCTCGACCCGATCGAGCCCGAGTCTTTTGCGCATCTTTCGCCAGAGAAGCTCACGGCTCAGGTTCGGGGGATCCTCGCCGATGTGCTGGGAGACTCGGAGCCCGGGCCCGACGTGTACGCGCCCCGGCCCCGACCGGCGTCCCAGGAGGGAGCGACGCCCTAGTCGGAGTGGATCGCGGCGAACCGCGGTGCGGCTCCGAGCGGAGTGCTCCCCCGTGCCGTTCACGCTCGCGCACCCGGCTGCGGCCCTGCCCCTGGCTCCCCTCCTCGGACGCTTCGGCGTGCGCCCCGCGCTCGTGATCGGGAGCATGACGCCCGACCTGTTCCTCGCCTTCCCCCTGTTCCGCGCCGACACCCACGCCTTTGGGGCGATCTTCTGGTTCTGTCTACCGCTCGGACTCACCATCCACGCCCTCCTGTGCCTCGGACGGGGTCTGTTCCGACGTTGGCGTTCCGGGCCGGTCGGCGCGGCCCGCGCGACGGGCGCGGCACCGGCCGGGCACGCTGCCACGCACCCATGGATCGCGGTGACCGGCGCGACCGTATCGGTCCTCTGCGGTGCGCTAACCCATCTGATCTGGGATTCCCTCACGCACGGGGACGGGCTGTTCGCGGCCGGCATCCCCTGGTTGGGTGAGCGGCTGGAGCCGCTCTCGGGCCATCCACGCTCGACCTACCGCGTGCTCCAACACGGCAGCTCGGTCCTCGGACTCACCTGTCTGGCGTGGTGGGCGCTGCGGGCCTCGCCCGGGTTCGGCGCCTTCCTCCGCACGAAGGGCCGTTCGGGTCCGCCCTCGATCCAGCCCATCACCGCTCGGGGGCCCGCTACGGATTGATTCTCGGCGCCCGGACGTCCAGAATCCGGACATGTCGGATGCCGCCGAGCCCACCAAGCCGAGCCGCCTCGAACGCTCCTTCGACATCGCCCGTCGCCTGTGGGAGGCCACCTCCGAAGGCGATCGCGGCGAGATCCTCGAGATCTACTCCTCGGACGTGGTGTGGCGTTCGCGTGGCTCGAACCCGTTCTCGAGCGAGGTCCATGGGAGCCGCGCGCTGCTTGAGTACCTGGCGTCGGTCGGTGAGGCGGTCGACGAGATGAGCTCCGAGCTCCACGAGATCTATGCCAACGAGGACGGCGCCGTCCTCCACTTCACCACGCGCGCACGGGCCGGTGAACGGAGCCTGCGTTGCGACTTCTTCCTGCGGCTCTCGATCGCGGGAGACCGGGTCGACGAGGTCGAGCTCGTGGCGCTCGACCCGAAGCAGAACGACGGCTTCTGGCAGTCGCTCTGAAACCCACGCGCAGGGACCCGGCAGGCAGCGGCGATCTGCGCGCGCTCTGCGCCTCAATCGGGCCTCGCCGTGTGGAATCTTCTCAACATCCCGGCGCCACCGGGCGAATAGGAGGGGGGCCCCGTCCGAGGTAGCGCCGTGCACCGATTCCCGATCGTCCTGTCGCTCCTGTCGACCGTCGCCGCCCTCGCCGGCTGCGACCGTGCTCCGGATCCCCGCGGCACAGCGCCGGTGGCCAGCCCGGCTTCCGAACCGCGGCAGGACGAGCTTCCGATCGCCCTGGTCTCCGACTACCTGGCCGAGCGCGATGCCCTCGGCGAGCCCGCCCCGGCGCCGCTCGGGCAGGGCGCAGACGCGACGCGACCCTAGCGATCCGCGGAGCCCAGCAGGAGATCGACCGCGCTCTCGACCTGGGCGTCGACCACGTCGCGATCGTGGAGCATCCCGGCCCAACCGACGAGCGCGGCGAACCAGACGCGCTGGAGGACGAGCGCCACCTCGCACTCCCGTCGGGTGGGCTCGCCGCTCCCGCCCGAGCCCCGAATCGCGCCGGTCACGAGCGCCACCATGCGCGACTCGAACTGCGAGACCTTCTCGGTGAGATCGGACTCGGCCGTGGCGACCGCGCGGAGTACCGCGCGCGCGAAGTGCGGCCGCGCGAGCAGCCCGTCGGTGGCGAGTCGGAAGAAACGGAGCACGCCGTCCGCCCCGCTCGCGTCTGCGGGCGCGCCCTCCCCGACCGACTTCTCGAAGGCCTCGATCTGCTGGCCGAGCGCCGCAGCGAGCAGATCTTCCTTGCTTCGGAAATAGCGGTAGACCGTACCGAGGGCGACCCCGGATTCCGACGCGACCTCCCGCAGGCGGACCGCCTCGAAGCCACCCCGCTCGGCGAGATCGACGGCCGCCGCGATGATGCGTTGCGCCCGCTCCCGCACCCGACCTCCTGGTGTCCCGTTCCAGACGTTCGCCCGCACTCGTACGGGAAGACTACGGCTGCTCCGTCCCGACGATCCACATGGCGAAGAACTGCGAGCCGCCCCCATAGGCGTGTCCGAGCGCGCGCCGCACTCCGTCCACCTGGTGCTCGCCGGCCTGTTCCCTCACCTGCATCGCCGCCTCGGCGAAACGCAGCATCCCCGACGCTCCAATCGGATTCGACGAGAGCACGCCCCCCGACATGTTCACGGGAAGGTCGCCGTCGAGAGCGGTGACGCCCTCGTGCGTGAGCTTCCAGCCGGTTCCCTCGTCGGCGAACCCGAGATTCTCGAGCCACATGGGCTCGTACCAGCTGAACGGAACGTAGATCTCGGCGGCGTCGATCTCGCGCCTCGGGTTCGAGATTCCGGCCTTGCGGTAGAGCTCCTGGGCGCAGTCGCGGCCCGCGCGCGGATTCACGTCGTCGCGTCCGGCGAACATCGTCGGCTCGCTCCGCATCGCGGTCGACTGCACCCAGGCCGGGCGACGCGACGTCTTCCTGGCATGGGCCGGCGACGAGAGCACCATCGCGCACGCGCCGTCCGACGACGGGCAGGTCTCGAGATAGCGGATCGGATCCCAGAGCATCGGCGACTCGGCAATGCGGTCGAAGCTGATCTCGGGCTCCCGGACGTGGGCGTACGGATTCTTCAGGGCGTTGAGACGGTCTTTCAGGGCGACCCGAACACCGGTGTCCTCGGGAGCGCCGGAACGGGCCATGTAGGCACGGATCAGGGGGGCGAAGTAGCCGCCTGCACCGGCCACCACCGCCACCGAGAAGGGCACCGAGACGGTGAGCGCCCACATGGCATTGCTCTCGCTCTGCTTCTCGTAGGCGACGGTGAGGACCCGCTCGTGGATGCCCGCCTGCACCAGGCTCGCGGCCACCAGCGCCGTCGAGCCGCCCACGCTCCCGGCCGTGTGCACCCGCAACATGGGCTTCCCC
>CAYYUT010000155.1:0-7736 GCA_964474935.1 uncultured Spirochaetales bacterium | reverse complement strand
ACGTTGTTCACCGTGGTGGGCATGCCGAAGGCGCCGTACTGCGCCGGGAAGGGCGGCTTCTTGCGGGGCTGCCCCTTCTTGCCCTCGAGCGACTCGAGCAGTCCGGTCTCTTCGCCGCAGATGTAGGCTCCGGCGCCGAGCGTCTGGACGACGTCGTGCTTGAAGCCCGTCCCCATCACGTCGTTGCCGAGGATGCCGGCCGCGTAGGCCTCGTCGATGGCGCGCTGGAGCTGGGCGCCCGGGTAGGCGTACTCGCCACGCGTGTAGACGAACGTCTTCTCCGCCCCCGTGGCCCACGCAGCGATCAGGATTCCCTCGAGGATCTGGTGCGGGGTGCGCTCGAGGAGCAGGCGGTCCTTGAACGAGCCGGGCTCCGATTCGTCGGCGTTGCAGGCCAGGTATTTCGGCTTGTCCGAATCCTTCGGCATGAACGACCACTTCATGCCGGTCGGGAAGCCGGCGCCGCCACGGCCCTGGAGCCCGGCGTCCTTGAACAGCTCGATCACGTCGTCCGGCGCCATCTCGGCGATCGCCTTGCGAGCCGACTCGTAGCCGCCCCGACGCTTGTATCCGGACAGCGTCGAGAAATCGTCCTCGGCGGCGTGCTCGGTGAGGTAGCCAGTGACCAGGGGTGCCTTGAGTGCCATCAGTCGAGACCGTCCAGAATCTGCTTCACCTGCTCGAAATCGAGATTCTCGTGGTACTGCGAGCCGACCCGCATCATCGGCGCGTAGCCGCAGGCCCCGAGGCATTCCTCGTGGCCGAGGGCGATGCGACCGTCCTCGGTCGACTCGCCCGCCGAGATGCCGAGGTGGGCCTCCATCTGTTTCATCAGATCGCGGGCGCCTCGCAGCGAGCACGGAAGGTTCGTGCACACGTGCACGTGGTGGCGAGCCTGGGGCGTGGCGTGGAACATGTTGTAGAAGCTCACGACCTCCATCACGTCGATCGGGCGGACCTCGAGGATTTCGGCGAGCTCCCTCATCGCCTCGGGCGGCACGTGACCATGCTCCTGCTGGATCAGATGCAGCGCGGGGAGCATGGCGCCCCGTCTGGCCGGGTACTTGGCGATCTCCTTCTCGATGCCCGCGCGGGTGGTCTCGGAGATCACCATTCGAGGCCCCCCTTCATCCACTCGTAGGTGAGGCCCACCACGAGCGGAACGGCGAACACCGACATCGCCCAGAAGCCGTACCAGCCGAGCTCGGGGAAGAGTGCGCCCCAGGGATAGAAGAACACCGCCTCGACATCGAAGAGGATGAAGAGCATCGCGACCAGATAGAACTTCACCGAGAAACGCTGGCGGGGAGAGACGATCTGTCGCTCACCGCACTCGAACGGCTCGAGCTTCTCGTGGAATCGGCGACGCGGCGAGAGCAGCTGGTGGAGGCCGAGCATGCCGGCCGCGATGACGACCGCAATCACGAGCATCAGGAGCACGCCGGCGTATTGCTCTAACAAGGACCGAGCCTCTCTCTTCCCACCCGCAGCGTTCGCGGCGACGGAGGTGACACCGCCTCGACGATCTCTCACGCCCGTGGAGCCGGCATGCCCGGTCGGGCAGGAGGCAGGTGCGGGCCGGAACGCAGAAGTACGCGGGGTACAAGCGGAATCGCAGGCGGACGGTAGCCGTGGGGATTTGGCGAGTCAAGAAATCCGGCGCACTTTCGGGACGCTTGTCGATACACTGGCAGCGTGTCGACACCCGTCACGGTGCTCGGAGCCGGGAGCTTCGGAACCTGTCTCGCCGTGCTCGCTGCGCGAGCGCACGACGTCCGCATCTGGGCCCGGAATCCGGACGTCGCGCGGGCGATCGAGACCGAGCGTCGCAACCCGAGCTATCTCGAGGACGTCGAGCTCCCCGCCAACGTCCGCGCCACCCACGACCTCGCGGAGGCGCTCCGAGACTCCGAGGTGGTGATCTGCGCCGTCCCGAGCCACGGAGTCCGCGAGGTGGTGGGCGCGGCCGCCGGCGCGATCGACCCCGAGGCCATCTTCGTCTCGACCGTGAAGGGGATCGAGGTGGAGAGCGGCCTCCGCATGGACCAGGTGCTGCGCGAGGTCCTGCCCGAACGGCACCATCCGAGGCTCGTCTTCCTCTCGGGCCCGTCCTTCGCCCGCGAGGTGGCGAACCACAAGCCGACCGTCGTGACCCTCGCGAGCTACAACGAGGCGTTCGCCGTCTCCGTCCAGGCGACCCTCTCCTGCCCCTGGTTCCGCTGCTACTCGCACGACGACGTGGTGGGGGTCGAGCTCGGCGGCGCGCTCAAGAACGTGATCGCGATCGCCGTCGGAATCTGCGACGGACTCGAAATGGGCCACAACGCGCGCGCCGGGCTGATGACCCGGGGGCTGCACGAGATCCAGCGGATGGGGGCCCGGCTCGGCGCCAATCCCCTGACCTTCCTGGGTCTTTCGGGAATGGGCGATCTCCTGCTCACCTGCACCGGCGATCTCTCGCGCAACCGCACCGTGGGGCTGGCGCTCGGCCGGGGCCAGAAGCTCGACGACATCGTCGCCAGCATGAACCAGGTGGCGGAGGGCGTGCGCACGACCTACGCCGCCTGTCGCCTGGCAGACCAGTACGCAATCGACATGCCCATCACCCGGATGGTGCGGGCCGTGCTCGACGGCGAGGTCGAGCCGGCCGAGGCCGGCAACCGGCTGATGACGCGACAGCTCACCAGCGAACGGGTCTGAGCCTGCGAGCAAAGCGAACCTGTTCGCAATTACCGTGGGTACCCGGATCGGCAGCGATTCCGGTCCCCTCCAGCTACGTTCGGAGGCGGTCCGGACACGATTTTCGATTTCACGGGGAGCGGGGCGGCCCCGGGCGGCCCGCCCCGCGCCCGACCTGGAGACTCGCGCCACGTGACCCATCCGCCCACCACGGCGCTGTCCGACCTGCCGCCCGGCGCGGCCTGCGACGTCCTGGACGTGGACGCGGACCCGACCCTGCGTTCCCGGCTCGAGGACCTCGGCCTCGTGGCTGGAAGCCGGGTGGTGGTGCGACGACGCGCCCCGCTCGGCGACCCGACCGAGTACGAGCTCCGCGGCTATCGGCTGTGTCTGCGCCGCAGCGAGGCGGGCCGCGTGCGGGTACGGCCGGCGGCCAGGGCCGATGTCGCCGCGAGCGAGCCGATCGACGGCGCGCTCCGCGCCCAGGGCGAGCCCGTGCGTGGCTGAGGCGACCCTCGATCCGGGCCTCCGGCTCGGCCTCCTCGGCAGCCCCAACTCCGGTAAGACCACCCTCTTCAACGCCCTCACGGGGATGCGCGCCAGGACGGGCAACTACCCGGGCGTCACCGTCGAGCGCCGGGAAGGCGAGACCACCATCGGGGGCCGGCGGGTGGTGGTGGTCGATCTGCCGGGCACCTACAGCCTGCGTCCCATGAGCCCCGACGAAGAAGTAGTGACGCGGCTGCTCGAGGACCGCGTCGAAGGCGTCGAGGCCCCGGACGCCCTGCTCGTCGTCGCGGATGCGTGCTCGCTCGAACGGTCGCTCCTGCTCGTGGCCCAGGCCCTACGACTCGACAAGCCGGTGTGCCTGGTCCTGACGATGGTCGACGAGCTCGCGGCGCGGGGCGGTCGGCTCGACCTCGTGCGGCTCGAGGCCGCCCTCGGTGTCCCGGTGGTCGGGGTGGTCGGACATCGCGGCATCGGTCTCGACCGCATCCGAGCCTTGTGTGGCCAGCCCGAACCATGGGACCGGCCGCCGATCGTGCCGCCCGAGAGCGCCGTCGACCGCGCGGCCTGGGCCGATTCGATCCTCGCGAACGTACTGATCGAGCGGGCCCGCCCCGACGCGCGCACCGAGGCGATCGACCGCGTCTTGCTCCATCCGGTCGCCGGCACCCTGCTCTTCGCCGGGGTGATGACCCTGTTCTTCCAGCTCATCTTCGCCTGGGCGGTGCCCCTGATGGACGCGCTCGACGGCACGATCGGCGCGTTCGCCGACGGGGTTCGCGCCGGCCTGTCGCCCGGCCCGCTCCGCGACCTGATCACCGACGGGGTGCTCGCCGGGGTGGGGTCCGTGGTGGTGTTCCTTCCCCAGATCCTGCTGCTGTTCGCCCTGCTCCAGACCCTCGAGAACGTGGGCTACATGGCACGCGCCGCCTTCGTGATCGACCGCGTGATGGGGCGCATCGGCCTCGAGGGACGTTGCTTCGTGTCGCTGCTCTCGTCGTATGCCTGCGCCGTCCCGGGCATCATGGCGACCCGCACGATCCCCTCGGAGCGGAGCCGGCTCGTCACGATCCTGATCTCACCGCTCATGACCTGCTCGGCACGACTGCCGGTCTACACACTCCTGATCGCCGCGTTCGTCCCCGCCGAGGCGGCTCTCGGTCCCTTCGGACTCCAGGGTCTGGTACTGCTCGCGCTCTACCTCGTCGGCTCGCTCTCGGCGCTGGGGGTCGCCGCGGTGCTCAAGCGCCACGTGGTGCGCGGCGATACGCTGCCTTTCTATCTCGAGCTTCCGCCCTATCGGATGCCCACGCTCAGGCTGGTCGCCTTCCAGGTATGGGACCGCGCATGGATCTTCCTGAAACGCGCCGGCACGATCATCCTGGCGGCGTCGATCCTGCTCTGGGCCCTGCTCAGCTTCCCCCGGGTCGCGCCCCCGCCGGATCTGCCCGAGACGGAGCAAGAGCGCTTCGCGATCGAGCAGAGCATCGCCGGCCGGGTGGGGCGCGCTCTCGAACCCTGGATCGCCCCGCTCGGCTTCGACTGGAAGATCGGCGTGGGTCTCGTCGCGAGCCTCGCCGCGCGCGAGGTGATCGTGGCCACCCTGGGCCAGATCTACGCCGCCACCGACGAGGGCGCCACGCTCCGCGACGCCCTCCGGCGCGATCGGCGGCCCGACACCGGCGAGCCGGTCTACACCCCGGCGACCGTGGCCTCGCTCCTGGTCTTCTTCGTGTTCGCGCTCCAGTGCGTGTCGACGCTCGCGATCATGCGGCGCGAGACGAACTCGTGGCGCTGGCCCGCCTTCGCGTTCGCCTACATGCTCGCCCTGGCCTACGGGGCGAGCTTCCTGACCTACCGGGTGGTGGAAGCCCTCGGGGTGAGCGCGTAAGCTCGGAGGGCCATGCCCGGGCGAGATCACAGCGCGATGCGAGGCGAGACACGGGCCGATTTCTGCCGTTCGCGGTCCGCAGCACGGTCCGCCATCCGATGGGCGGGGCGGACCGCGCTGCTGGCGAGCCTCCTGCTCACGGCCTGCATCGGCCCCCGGACGGTCCGCGAAGAGATCGTCGACATGCCCGATCTCCAGATCACGCTCAGGGGCGACGTGCAGGGAGGCGAGCCGGTCCATACGAGCTTCGAGCATCCGGCGAGCATCTCGGCGCTCCGCCTCTCGAACATCCTGGCGAGCATCCAGATCCGCGACGGCGGCGGCGACGAGAAGACGCGCGAGCCCGCGTTCCCTGCGGGCAGCATCTTCGAGATCGCAAAGGGGCTCGAGGAAGCCTTCACGAAGGCCAAGCCCGGCCAGGAGATCGTCGTCACCTCGAAGCAACGGGTGCGGAGCCTGCTGGTCTTCACGGGCGACGAGATCACCAGCTTCATCGCCTTCATGCAGGGCGACCGGCTCCACATCCATCTCTACCGCGTCGGCTGGAAGCAGCCCAAGAATCCCAATCTGAAGGTCCGCGAGCCCCGGCTGGGCGAAGAGGTCATGTCGTTCCGGGTCCTCGCTGGGCACGGCATCGTGCGCACGGGAAACCAGTCGGTGGCCGTCAACTGGCGCGATTCGTTCTTCCGGGACGCCGCCGCCCTGACGCTCGGGAGCGGCGGTCGGGTGCAGCGACGCACCATCCTCCTCGAGGAGCCGCCCGAGCAGGCCCCCGAGGCCGTGCCCGATCTCACCATGAACGGGCTCTCGCCCGACACGCTGCGGCGCCTGGCCGATCTCGAGGAGGAGCGACGCGAGGGCGACCTTCCCGAGTTCGAGTACGAAACGCGCAAGCGCGCGATCCTGGCCGCCGACCCCGCCAACCGCCCCTGAGCCACAGCCGCCCGGGGGCCCGACCGGCGCGACTCCCGTGGATCGCGCGCCGTCCGTCGGACGGGCGCCGCGGACCGGGCGCGGGCGCTGTTCGCCTGCCGGCCTCGTGCCGGGCTAGTCTGTCGCGCTTTTCTCGGCCCGGCTTCCGCCGATAAGGATCCGAGAGCCGGCCCCTCGAACCACGAGCGGGCCCGGAGGTCGCATGCGCATCCTGATCGAGATCCTTCCGGAGCTGTTGCTGCTCATCGCGCTCGCGTTCGCGGTGGCGCGATTCGCGCAGCCGCCCTGGCGGGGCCGCCTGATGAACGTCCTCAAGGTCTGGCTCACCTTCCGGATGTGCCAGGAGCTCCTGACCATCCCGGTGAGCGTGGGCGACGGGCAATCGGTTCCGGCCTGGGAGCTCGTGCTCGAGCAGCTGCGTCAGATTGACGCCACCACCTTCGTGGTCTTCGCGCTCCTCGGGACCGCCATCCGGATGCTCGGCGTGATGGCCTCGATGGTGCGGTGGCAGCTCGTGCTCCTCGGACAGGGCATCGAGCTGCCCTTCCGACACATCTTCGGCTCGTTCCTGATCGGACGAGCGATCGGGTTCTTCCTCCCGAGCACGGCCGGGCTCGACGCCTACACCCTCTACGACGCGGCGCGCTTCAGCGGTCGGACGGTGGAGGTGACGGCGGGCAAGGTGCTCGAGAAGGTGGTGGGCTTTTCCGGGATCTTCCTGTCCTATCTGGTGGCGCTGCCCTTCGGGATCTCGATCTTCGGCGAGCGCGCGGGGCTCGTGGCGGCGATCACCGTGCCGCTGGCCGCCGGGGTGATCGCTGCGCTCCTGGTGGTGCTCTGGTTCCCGGGACTCTTCCAGTGGCTCCTCCGCGTGATTCCGATCCCGGCCAAGGAGCGTCTCGAGGGGGTCGTCACCCGGATCTCGAACGCGTCGGCCGCCTATCGCGACAAGAAGCTGCTGGTGCTCGCGATCTTCGGGCTGAGCTTCGCCGTCCACTTCACCACCGCCGCCATGTACTTCTTCACGGCGATCGCGATCGGAGCGGGAGCCGACGCCGCCTTCTGGCCGATCGTGTTCGGCTCGTCGATCCAGATCTTCGCCACCGTGCTCGGCCCGACGATCGGCGGGATCGGGGTGCGCGAGGCCGCGCAGGCCCTGGTGCTCGGCGCCATGATCGGTCCGGTGGCGGCCGGCATCTCCGCGACCCTCGGGTTCTGGATCGGCGAGGTCCCGACCCTGCTCGGGTTCTGGTTCTGGATCGTCCGCAAGGAGGGCTACACCCCGAGCCACTGCCGGGTGAACGGAGACCAGGTCGACTACGCCGAGGCCGCCAAGGCCGCGGTGGCCCTCGAGACCCACGAGGAACGCGAGCGCCGCGAGGCCCGCGCGGGCGAGCTGCCGAGCCTGGCTTCGCGCGCCGTCACGAGCGCTGGCTTCGGCCTCGGGGCCGGAATCTGGGCCGGTCTGGCGATCGGCCTCGTCGAGACCTTCGTCATCTGGCAGGGCGGTCTCGGCACCGAAGGCCAGGTGTTTTGGTATGGCCCGCTCGCGTACGCGCTCCTGCTCGGGGCGCTCGGGCTCGGGGGCGGTCTCGCCCTCGCGGTGCTCCCCATGGATCGCGACGAGATCCGGGGCTGGACGCCGTCGCTCGCCATGCTGGGATTCGTGCCCATCGCCCTCGCCATCGCGCTCATGTTCCCCGTGAACTACCTCGCGAACGAGAAC